>JBFWQJ010000090.1:0-10835 GCA_050249515.1 Dehalococcoidia bacterium
TGGGCTCCGCGCAGGACCGGAGCACCGCCACCAAGGTCGTGGAGTACAGGCGCCACGGCGACGACGACCCGGACATCCGCGTGATCGTGCTCACCGGCGTCGGCCGCGCCTTCTGCGCCGGTAACGACGCGAAGGGCCCGAAGCCCGAGGAGGACTTCGGGGAGTTCCTGCCGGGCAACCGCTCCCCGCGCGAGGGCAACCCGGACGGCGAGCGGCAGAGCTTCTTCCACGGCTACACGAAGATCATTCGCGAGATCTCGCTGATCCGGAAGCCGACGATCGCCATGGTGAACGGACCGGCCGCCGGCTCCGGCATGGACATGGCGACGCAGTGCGACATCCGCGTCGGGTGCGAGAACACGAGGTTCATCACCTACCACGCGCGCGGACAGATCATCGAGAACGGCGGGGCGTACTTCCTCTCGCGCATCATGGGCCTCGGCCGTGCGCTGGAGTTCGCCTACACCGGGCAGCTGGACGCGGACACCGCGTACCAGTGGGGCCTGCTGAACCACAAGGTGCCGGCCGAGGAGTTGGAGGCGTTCACGCGAGACCTCTGCGACCGCATCATGCGCGTCTCCCCGGTCTCGCAGTGGATCAACAAGCGCATCATCCGCGCGGCGATGGACTCCACGCTGGAGGGCACGATGGTGATGACCTCCAGCGCGGCCACGATCATCGCGCTGACCGAGGACAAGGACGAGGCGAAGGAGGCGCAGATCGCGAAGCGCCGCCCGAACTTCAAGGGGCGCTAGCGCGCGTCAGTCCAGGTGATGCAGCGTGCCGGACGCGTCGCGCAGTGCGGCGTGGACGCGGCCGGCGCGCAGCGCTTCCATGAAGCCCTGCGCGTCCCGGATGCCGTCCGGTAGCACCGTCACGGAGCGTCCCAGCCCGTGCGTCGAGTGCGCGTCGCTCCCGCCCACCGTCGGTTTGCCGAGGTAGCGCGCCACCTCCAACGCCAGCGCGTTCTCGGACGCCGCGGTCCCGCCGTTGTGCACCTCGATCGCGTCGACCAGCGCGAAGATCGGATGGTCGGCCAGCTCCGCTAGCGCGCGGTCGCGCCCCACCGCGTCGCGGAACAGCAGGCTGCGCTCCGGCTGGCCCAGGTAGTAGCGGAATGGGTGCGCCATCACGACCACCGCGCCCTGCGCGTCCGCGATCCGGCGCAGCTCGATGGGGTCGTGGATGCCGGCGGAGCGGTCGAGGCCGAACACCGTGAGGTGCCCGTCGAACGTCTCCACCTCCATCGCGTTCACGAAGAGCAGGCCCGTGTGCCGCTCGCGCAAGGCCTCGAGCTCGTGCCGTTCCCATGGGCCCCGGTGCTCGGTGAGCGCGAGCCCGTCCAGCCCGGCGCGCTCCGCCTCCGCGGTCAGCTCGTCGACCTTCAGGCTGCTGTCGGAGCTGCCACGGACCGTGTGCACGTGCAGGTCGAGGATCATCGGTGCCCTCGCGCGGTCCGGGGACGCCGCGCCGGCCGGAGTGTACGCGATCGGGGCGCGCGGCGACCTACCAGCCGTGGCTGGCGAACGCCTCCTCCAGCGCCGAGGCGAACGACGACTGGGCCTCCTCGATCGCGGCGTCGACGGTCGCGCTGATCGTCGCGCCCAGGTCATCGGCCGATGGCGCGGACGGTGCGGACGGCGCGGACGGAGCCTCGGGCGCGCTCGCAGCCGACGCCTCCGTCGCCGACGCCGACGACGAGGGCGCCGCGGGGGCAGTCGAGGCGCCGCCGGACGCGTCCGGTGCGGCCGTGTTGGCGGGGGAGGCCGCCGGCGGTGCGGCCGCCTCGATGCGCGCGTGGGCTTCTGCGATGCGTTCCGCGGCGGCGCTCGCGATCGCGGAGGCGAGCGTGCCCGCGATCCCGGCGGCAGGGCCACCCGGCGCGGTTGCGTTGGAGGAGACAGGCGCGGACGCGACGGCGGCGGTCGGTGCGGGCAACGAGGTGCCGCCCGGCGCGGCCTGGCGGAGCGTCTCTCCCACCTGCTGCGCGAGGTGCTGTGTCAGCCGGTCACGGAGCGCCTCGCGCGGATCGATGCGCGGATCGGTGCGCGCAGCCGGCGCGGTCGCCTTCGCCCCGCCGCTGGCGAGGTTGGCCGCCGGGGCCGCGGTGGCCGGGCGGTCGGCGGCTCGCCCGATCTGCTCGGCGACCCGCTCCGAGATCGCCGCGGCGAGTTGGCTGCCAACGCCGCCGGTGGCTCGGGCGGCCGGGGGCTCCGAGGCGGCCGGTGCCGCCGCGGGGGCGGGAGTCGTGGCAGCGGAGGCCGGGGGCGTGTCGGCGCCCTCGGCGGGCGCGGGGACGGTGGTGTCGTCGGCGGTGTCTGCCTGCGCCTCGTCGTTGGCGTTCGCGTTGGCGTTGGCGGCGGTGGCGGCGGCGGGGGAGGGGGGCGCGGTCGATGCGGCGGGGCGCGCGGGCACGACGAGGCGGGCCGGCGCGGGTGGTGTGCTCGCCGCCGCGGTGACTGTGGCGGGCGGTGGCGCGTGGTGCGGGGCGAGCGCGCTCGGCGCCACGGCCGCACCGGCGCCGGTCGCGACGGATGCGGTGAGGACCACGCCCGCGACCTTCATCGCGGCGGCGCCGCCGATCTGCGCGAACAGGCCAGTCGAGGCCGCTGCGCCCCCGATCGCTGCACCTGACGTCGCCGCGGCCGTGCTCGCCGTGGCGACGCTTCCAGCGGCGACGCCCCCGGCGGTGATGCCCGCCGTGGCCGCACCGGTCGCCGCTGCGCTCGCGCCGACGCCGGAGGCGGCGGCGGTGCTCGCGGCCGGCGTGAACCACGACGAGAGCCGCCCGAGGATCGCGGCGATCGTGCCCTGCGGCATCGCGATCAGCGCCAGGCCGCGGTACAACGACCGGCCTGACTCGATCGCCGTGATGCGACGCGTGCAGTCCGCGCAGCCCTCGATGTGCCGCTCGAGGATCGCGCGCGCGACGCCGCGCAGCTCGCCGTCCACCCACGCACTCAGGTGCAGCGGGCTCGTGTGGCAGGGCGAGGCCGCGCGGTCCACCTCCACGAACTGGCGGCGGAAGTGCTCGCGCGCGCGGCACACGCGCGCCTCCGCGGCGTTGCGCGTGATGTTCAGCACCTGCGCGATCTGCGCGTACGGCAGCTCCTGTGACTCGCGCAGGTAGAGCACCGTGCGGTCCACCTCGGACAGCTGGCCCAGCGCCTCCCACACCTTGCGCTGCTCGTCGAGCGATTCGAGGTGGGACTCCGGCTGGTACGCGTCCGTGTCCGCGATCCGGTCGACGATCACGTCGCGTTCGTCGTCCGTGGGGTCGGCGTGGAAGCCGTGTGCGCGCTGTGCCGCGGGCGCGCGCTTCTGCACGACGTCCATCGCGCAGTTGCGCGCGATGCGGTACAGCCACGGCCGGAAGCGCTCGTCGTCCTCGAGTTGATCGAGGTGCCGCGCCACGCGCGTCCAGACGTCCTGCATCACGTCATGCGCGTCCTCGCGGTCTCCCGTGAGACGCACCACGAAGTTGTAGATCGCGGGACCGTACGCCTCGATCAGCGCGGCGAAGGCGTCCGGATCGCCGGCACGCGCGCGTGCGACGTCGCCGGAAGGCGGCGCGGCGGCGCGCTCGGCAGGGCGGATCGCGGTGACCATCGGCGTCTCTCGCGGCTGGGACCGAGGGTGGTGTGCCCAGAGTGTTACCACGGCGCGCGCGACCATATCGGGGAAGTCCCCGATTCCCGCCGTTACAGTTTCGCGCGCACGCGCGACACAGGTGTGCACTGACGTGCGGTCGGATCGCGGGAACCATCGCGCGGCCTCCAGCGTCCCATCCGTGTCCCCGCGTGCGAGCGAGGACGACGAGGAGGCACTGCCATGCTGGACGCCATCACCTCTCCCCGCGCCGTGCGCTGGGTGCAGATCGCGGGCGTGGTCCTCGCGGTCGTCATCGCGATCGCTCTGGTCCTGCCCGGCGTGGGGCGCGCCGCGGAGCCGACGCCTACCGCGACCGCACCGATCCTGCCGGGGCCGCCGGTCGGCACGTTCACGCCCTCGCCGCCCACGTGGAGCGACCGCGGCCTCGCGCTCGCCGTCTACAGCGGCGGCACCGTCAGCGACCTGGAGGCGGCGGCGATGTATGCGGGCGCGTCCGGCGTGTGGGTCCAGGACGCCGGTGGCAACTTCCAGCTGCTGGTGGCGCGCGGGCCCGTGTTCCTGAACGACCAGTTCGCCGGCGCGTTCCCGCCGCAGAGCCCGGGCGGCGCGAACTTCTGGCGCCCGATCGCGGTCACGCTGGTGAAGTAGCACGCCGCGAGGCGCCCGCGCGCCCTATCCGGCGCGTCGCGGCTCCGCGAGTGGGGGTTCGGGCGTCGGTGCGGGGGCGCGTCGTGCGAAGGTGTGCGAGCGGTTCGCGAACGCGAGCAGCGTGATCATCACCATCACGATCGTGCCCTGGGCGATGAACGCCCCGCCGCCGCCCACTACGTCCGCCAGGACGCCCAGCGGCAGCGACATCAGCGGCATCGCGCTGAACGTGAGCATCGACATGCTCATCACGCGCCCGCGGAACTGCTGCGCCGACTCCGTCATGAGCATCGTCTGGTTCAGCGTCATGTACCCCGTGGCGGAGGCGCCGACGACGAACAGCGAGGCGAACGCACCGGCCGGGCCGACGATGCGCGTCAGCGTGCCCAGCGCGATCAGCGCCGCGCCCGCGGAGAGCCCCAGCAGGAACTGCACGTACGGCTTGCGCGGGTGCTGCGCCAGCGCCGCGACCGCGAAGGAGCCCGCGAGCCCGCCGAGGCCGGACACGGCGACCATCGCGCCGAACAGCTCCTCTCGGCCCAGGCCGTCGGCGGCGAAGCCGGGCAGCATCACCTGGTAGGGCATGATGAACAGCGCCACCATCAGGCCGGAGAGCATGAGCGACCGCAGCAGACGGTCCGCGGCGACGTAGCGCAGGCCGGCGCCGATCTCGGTGAGCAGCGGCCCGCGCGTCGTCTCGGAGCGCGCGGCGGGTGGCACCTGCAGGATCGCCCACACCGTGATCGCGTACAGGACGGCCGTCGCGTAGTACGCGCCGGGGATGCTGACGAAGGAGATGAAGAGGCCCGCCACCGCGGGCGCGACCACGCGCGTGCTGTTCATCGCGATGTTCTGCATCGAGATCGCGGCGGGCAGCAGCTCGGACTCGACCACCTCGGTTAGCAGCGCCATGCGCGCGGGGCCGTTCACGGAGAACATCGCGCCCTGCACGATGCCGCCGAGGAACAGCAGTAGCACGGTGATCAGGTCCGCCTGCACGAGCACGGCGATCGTCACGCCCAGGACGCCCTGCACCGCCTGCGACACCGCGACCACGCGCCGCTTCTCCAGCCGGTCCACCAGCGCGCCGCCGGGCAGCGAGAGCACGGCCATGGGGATCGCGAACGCGGCCTGCAGGATGCCCACCACCGCATACGAGTGCGAGAGCTGCCAGCCGAGGATGCCGAGCGCGATCGTCTGCATCTGCATCCCGGAGAAGGACGCCAGCGTCGACAGCCAGTGCCACTTGAAGTTGGGGCTCCGGAACGCGATGAACGCGCTCCTCGAGGGGCCGCCGCGCGCGGAGGGCATGGGACCACCCTGCGCCACGAAGCACCTCCGCCCGTCCCCGAGATCGCGAGGCACCACGATATCAGATGCGCGCGGCCCCTTCGGCGTCGAAGCCTGTTATAACGCGTCGCGGAGCCGTGCGAGCGAGGTCGCCCGGGTGAGGAGTCCCTGTATGCGCCGATGGTGGTCCGTGACGGCTGCGGTCGCCCTGGTGGTCGTCCCCCTCCTCACGCTCGGGGGCGCCCGCAGCGCGTGGGCGGCCGGCGGCTTCTCATCGCCCCCCGTCTTCACCGATTCCGGTATCTCGCTGGCCGTGTTCACCGGCGGCAGCGTGGACGACCTGCAGTCGGCGGCCTCCGCCGCCGGAGCCTCCGGGGTCTGGGCGCAGGACGGCCGCGGCGCACTGCACCTGCTGGTCATCGGCGGCCCGGCGTTCCTCGGCCAGCCGTTCCGCGACGCGATCCCTGCCGGCTTTGCCGGCTCGACCGCCGTGATGCTGGTGCGCACCCCGGGCGCGAGCGGCACGCCGCCCGCCGCCACGCCCGCGCCCGCCGCGTCGCCGAGCGCCACACCGAGCGCCACACCGCCCCCGGCGGCTGCTGTGGCCACGCCCGCGCCGGCGCGGCCCGCGGGCGTGCCCTCCGCGAGCATCAACATCTATGGCGACCTGCGCGTGGACTCGCGCACTCACTTCGCCTTCGACTTCACGTGGATCGACACGCTGCCCGCGATCCGCGCCGGCGCCTCCATCGCGGAACAGGAGGTCACCTTCGTACGGGCCTGCCGCGCGATCCTCAACCAGCCGGACGACTGCGTGGATGAGCTGGCGCCGCCCACGAACTCCGTCCGCGCCGTACCGAAGACCTACCTCTTCCGTCTGCCGCCGCGTGGCGCCGCCGTCGCCTCCGTGCAGCTCTGCAACCCGCGCGGCTGCGACGAGAAGGTGTTCCTCGGCGTCGCGGTCATGCGTGAGGACGGCACGATGTACGCGGTGGCGTCCGCCTACCGCGGTGCGACGCGGGTGCGGGCGTACGTCATGGACACCCGCGTCAGCCGCGTGCGCCTCACCTACTCCGATGGCCTGCGTGCGTGGGAGGTGCCCTGCGGCGGGGCGGGCGGCTGCTCGGGTGGCAGCTACGACGACTCGATCGCCCCGTGGGCCACGGTGGACGGGCTGGGCGTGGGCGGCGCGCCGGTCGGGTCCATGCGCGTGCTGTACCGCGGCACGCTGTCCGACCTGCTTCGGCAGGAGAGCGCGCCCGCGCCGCGGCGGGCCGCTGCCGCTCCGACCCTGGTACCGCGCGTCACACCGACGGCGCTCCTCTCGGACCGCGGAATCAGCGTCCGCGTCGGATCCGAGCAGACCCAGTCGCTGACGGCGCTCGCCGGCAGCAAGGAGATGCAGGCGCCCTACCTGTCCGGAGGGGTCGTGACGCTGAAGCTGCCCGTCCGCTCGCTGCCGGAGAACGGCATCGCGCGGATGGCGCTGATCGACGTCGCCGATCTGACGACGAAGAGCCCGCCCCCGGCCGGCACGGAGTGGGTGGCCGTCGCGCACATCCAGGCGGCGCAGTCCGGTGGACCGCTGGACGAGTTCCCGCTGCAGGTGATGCTGAACTTCCGCCTTGAGAAGGGGGCGCTGCCGGCGGAGACCAGCTACCGCGACCTGTCGGTGGTGCACTGGGACGGGACGGCCTGGGTGCCCGCGAGCGATTCGATCGGCGTGAACAGCGACGGCTCGATGGATGCCCAGGTCTGGACGCAGGCGAACGGCCTGTACGGCGTGGTGCGCGCGATCCCGTAGCCCGCGCCCAGGACTACTGCTGGAGCTCCGCGTCCGCGTCCATGCGCACGCGGACGTTCGTGCTCCACTCGTGCTCGGAGCGGCCGTGGTAGCCGCCGCGCATCGGCGGGACGTCGTCGTAGTCGCGGCCGACGGCGATCAGGATGTAGCGGCCGTCCTGGTCGCAGTGGTTCGCCGGGTCGATGCCGTACCAGGTGTCGCCGTCCAGCACCTGCGCCCACGCGTGGCTCGCCTCGCCCACCTCTTCGCCCTCGGCCGGTCCGAGGTAGCCGCTGACATAGCGCGCCGGGATGCCGCGTGACCGCATGGCGGCGACCAGCAGGTGCGTGAAGTCCTGGCAGACACCCCGGCCGTGATCCAGGAACTCCAGCGCGTTGGTGCTCACGTCCGTCGCACCCACCTCGAAGATGCAGCGCTCGGCGATGCGGTCGGACACGCCGCGCGCGATCTCCAGCGGCGAGCCCTCGAGGTTTGCGGCGAGCGCGTCGATGCGCGGGTCGCGTGGGCTGCGGGCGGTCGGCTGGGTGAGCAGGCGCACCAGCAGCGGCGCCAGCGGCGGCTCCGGGGTAGGGGCGTCCGCCGTGTCCACCACGGCGGACATCGAGATCGTCAGGCGATCGAGCGGGATCGGGAAGTCCACGTGGTGGTAGCGGTTCCCCCAGGCGTCGCCGATCGCGAACGGCAGCGCGTGCGGGTCGAGGTGGATCGTGCCTTCGATGCGGCGCTGGCCCGCGCGGTCTGTGGGCAGCACGCGGAGCTCCGTGTGCAGGGAGCGCACGGGGGACTCGTAGACGTAGGTCGTTTCCCAGTGGATGCGGTAGCGCACGAATGGACTCTAGGGCATGGACGCGGGAAGGGCCCGCAGGATGTCGTTCATCGTGGAATCGTGGACGTGGTTGATACGCGCCTGGAACTCCCCCAGGAACTGGTGCAACCCGATGCGCATGATCTCGCTGATGCCGGTCGAGCCGAGGTCGAGGTCCAGGATCGCCAGCTCTCGTGTCACGGGGAGGCTGTGCATCCTCGGCGCACCGGAGGTCGCCAGGCCGAAGTGGCGGCCCAGCGCGGTGACGCAGAAGCGCAGGCTGCGCGGGAACGAGGGGTCGAGGATGAGCAGCTCCGCCACGCGCTGCCCGCGGATTGAGCCGCGGTAGCGCTTACGGAACGCCTCGTGCGCGCTGGCGGAACGGAGGATCGCCAGCCAGCCGTAGCGGTCCAGCGGCCCGTCCACGTCGGCGAGCGACGGCAGCAGCATGTAGTACTTCGCGTCGATGATGCGGCTGGTCATGTCCGCGCGCTCGATGTACATGCCGCAGCGGAACCACTCCCGACCCTCGTCGTACAGCACGGTGTTGTCGTACAGGCCGAAGGTCGCCGCGACGCCCCGTTGCACTGTGGCCGTGTAGGGGCGCAACCCCCGCCGCGGGTCTGCGTCACTGGAGGCGAGATAGAGCTGGTTGATCTCCTCGAACACCTCGCGCGAGATGTGTTCGCGCAGCTCGCGGGCCAGGCCGCGCGCCCGCGCGATCGTGGATCGCAGCGAGCCGGGGTTGTCGTAGGCGAACAGCAGCCAGTCGCCGGCGGCGAGGTCCGGCGTGCGCGCCTTCGCCTCCTCGTACGCGCCCTGGCTGCCGATGGCGTGCACCAGCGCGTCCCACTGCACCGCCTCGTCCTCGCCCGCGGCGCGCTCCTCGAACGAGGCGCGGTAGTTCACGGCGGCGATGCGCGCCATGTTCTCCGCGCGCTCCAGGTAGCGCCCGAGCCAGTAGAGGTTCTCCGCGACGCGGCTGAGCATCGCTTACGCCTCCCCGCCCTGGCGCAGCACCCACGTGTCCTTGCTGCCGCCGCCCTGCGAGGAGTTGACGATGTACGACTCCGGGTCCGACGCCACGCGCGTCAGCCCGCCGGGCAGCACCCACGAGGAGGACCCGGTGATGATGAACGGCCGGAGGTCCGCCCGCCGCGGCTCCAGCGCCGTGCCGTTGAACGAGGGGATCGTGCTGAACTCCTGCAGCGGCTGCGCGATGTAGCCGGAGGGGTTGCGGCGCACGCGGTCGCGCGCCTCCTCGATCTGCGCGGCCGTGGACTGCGGGCCGATCACGATCCCGTAGCCGCCGGAGCCGTTCGCCGGCTTCACCACCAGGTCGCCCAGGTGCTCCAGCATGTGCGCGAGGTCTTCCGGCTGAGAGCCCACCCACGTGTCCACGTTCGGGATGATCGGCTCCTCGCCCAGCAGGTAGCGGATCACGTCCGGGATGAAGCGGTACACGACCTTGTCGTCCGCGATGCCGTTGCCGATCGCGTTCACGATCGTGACCTGGCCGCTGCGATACGCGTCCACCAGCCCCGCCACGCCCAGCACCGTGTCCGCGCGGAACGCCACCGGGTCGAGGAAGTCGTCGTCCACGCGGCGGTAGATGACGTGCACGCGCTCCAGCCCCGTGGTCGCGCGCAGGTACACCTTCTGGTCGTGCACGATCAGGTCGCGTCCCTCGACCAGCTCGATGCCCATCTGGCGCGCGAGGAAGGAGTGCTCGAAGTAGGCGGAGTTCTGCGATCCGGGGGTGAGGATCACCGCGCGCGTGTCCTCCGCCGCCACGCCGTCCGGGCGCACCGCGACCAGCATCTCCAGCAGCCGGTCCGGGTAGTCGTCCACCGGCGCCACGCTGCCGGAGGGGAACAGGTCCGGCACCGCGTTGAGCATCGTGCGGCGGTTCTCCAGCACGTACGACACGCCGGACGGCGTGCGCAGGTTGTCCTCCAGCACGCGGTAGGTGCCCGCGCGGTCGCGGATCAGGTCGATCCCGGCGATGTGCGCGTAGACGCCCAGCGGCGGCACGAAGCCCATCGCGCGGAGGTTGAAGCCCTCGGACTGGCCGAGGACATCGATCGGCACGACGCCGTCGGTGATGCAGCGCTGGTCGGTGTAGATGTCGGCCAGGAAGCGGTTGAGCGCGGTGACGCGCTGCACCAGCCCGGCCTCCAGGTGCGCCCACTCCGCCGCATCGATCACGCGCGGGATCAGCGAGAACGGGAAGATGCGCTCCGTGCCCGCCTCGTCCTGGTAGACCGTGAAGGTGACGCCGCCGTTGAGCTGGTCCAGGTCGGCGGCCGCCTGCCGCGCGAGGAAGTCGGACGGCGTCCACCGGCCAAGGCGCGCGGCGAGGTGGGCGTACTTCGGGCGGATGCCACCGTCCCGGTCGAACATCTCGTCCGGCCCGGGCAGCTGCTTGTAGTTGCGGAGCAGGTCGCTCGACTCCAGCACCGCTGGTCTCCGTGCTCAGTCACGCGGATCGAATGCATCCTAGTCTCATCGACGGATGTTTCGACGTGATTTCAGTCCGGAGTCGCGGAGAATCCGCCCGGGCGGACGTCCGTCGGGCGGGCCTAGCGGCGGAACAGGCCGAGGATCGGCGAGCCGGCCCCGAGCAGGAAGCCCAGGTGGTACCAGTTCCCGTCTCGCGCCGCGTTGAAGAACGGG
>JBFWQJ010000091.1:0-10822 GCA_050249515.1 Dehalococcoidia bacterium
GGCCAGGACGTCCGGCACGCCCCGCAGCTGCACGGCGAGGAACACGAAGACGACCGCCGCGTAGACGGCCAGCGCTCCGAGGAGGCGGGGGTGCTCAGGCATCCGCATCGTGTGCCTCCTCCGTCCCGGGCGCCTCACGCCCGGCGGCCTGCGCGCGGCGGCGGGCGAGGAACTGCTCCAGGATCAGCACGGCGGCCAGATCGTCCGAGGGACGACGGTCGCCACGCCCCCGCGCATCGAGGCGTTCCGCCTCGACCGAGGTCAACCGCTCGTCCTCGTACTCTACCGGCAATCCGAGGCTGCGTTCGATCCGCTCGCCCAACCGACGCGCCATGCGCGCCGACCCCTCCTCGAGGCCGCGCGGGGTGAGCGGCAGCCCGACGACGACGCCCTGCACGCCGTCACGCAGCACGATCGTGCGGATCGCGGGAAATGCGACGTTCGCGGGGACGACCTCGAGCGGGACGGCGATGCGTTCGTCAGGGTCGCAGATCGCGAGGCCGACGCGCGCCAGCCCGGCATCGACGCCCAGCCACCTCATGCACGCACCGGCATCATGGGCGCGAGGGCTACGAGGACAGACGGTCCCTCGCCGCCTGCAACGCCGCCGCGAGGGCCTCGTCGATCTTCGAGGCGTCACGTCCACCCGCCTGCGCCAGTTGCGGCCGTCCGCCACCACCCCCGCCGGCGATGCCCGCGGCGATCTTCACCACGTCCGCCGCGCTCAGCCCGCGGGCGACGACGTCGTCAGTGGCGGCGGCGATGAAGTTCGGGCGCCCCTCGATGTCCGCGGCCAGCGCGATGAACGCGGAGCCGAGCCGGTCGCGCAGGCGGTCCGCCATGGGGCGCAGCGCGTCCGCGCTCTCCACCTGCACGCGCGCCACGAGCACCTTCACCCCGCCGATCTCCTCGGCGCGGTCGGTAAGGCTGTCGGCGGCGTCTGCCGAGGCGCGGCGCTCCGCCTCCTCCAGGCGGCGGCGCTCCGTGGCCAGCTGCTCCTCCAGCGTCGCGATGCGCTCCAGGACCTGCGCCGCCGGCGTGCGGAAGTGCCGCGCGAGGGTGTTCACCATCCCGGCGCGTTCTTCCACGAACCGCTCCGCCTCGACGCCCGTCAGCGCCTCGATGCGGCGGAGGCCGGCGCCGATGCTGCTGTCGGACACGATCAGCAGCATGCCCACCTGGCCGGTGGAGTGGAGGTGCGTGCCCCCGCAGAGCTCGCGGCTGTAGCACTCCATCGTGTGCGCGCCCGGCGCGTGGCCGCGCGAGTCGCAGTACTCCACCATGCGCACGCGCGCGGTGTAGCGGTCCTCGAAGAACGCGATCGCGCCGCGCTCGATCGCCTCGTCGTAGTCGAGCTCGAACGTGGCACTCTCGATGTCGGCGCGCACCTTCGCGTTGACGATGCGCTGGATGTCGGTCAATTGCTCCTCGGACGGCGACTCCGGGTGCGTGTAGTCGAAGCGGAGCCGGTCCGGGCCCACGTAGGACCCGGCCTGCCGGACGTGCGTCCCCAGCACGCTGCGTAGCGCCGCGTGCAGCAGGTGCGTCCCGGTGTGGTTGCGCGCCGTGTCCTGGCGCCGCGTCCCATCGATCGAGGCGGTCACGGGCGCTCCCGCGGCGATCGTCCCCGCGACCACGCGGCCGATCTGCACCACGGTCTCGCCGTAGCGGTGCGTGTCCGTGACCTCGAAGCGGCCCGTCTCGGACTCGATCACGCCGTGATCGCCCACCTGGCCGCCGCCCTCCGGGTAGAACGGCGTCTGCGCGATCACGATCTCGCCCTCGTCGCCCTCGTTCAGCTCCGTCACGGTGGTGTCGTGCGCCGTCAGGTGCGTGACCACGTGCCGCACGAGGTGCGTGACGGTGGTGCGGACGGTGGTCTCCGTGTAGCCGACGAACTCCGTGGGCGCCGCGATCGCGGCGTAGCGCACCGCGCGGTCGTCCTGCGCCCCGCCGAAGACCTCGTCGCCCTTCGACCGTTCGCGCTGCTTCTCCATCTCGGCGTCGAAGCCGTCGCGGTCCACCTCGTACCCGTGACCCTGCGCGACCTCCAGCGTCAGCTCCGGCGGGAGGCCGTGCGTGTCGTACAGCGTGAACATGTCGACGCCCGGGATGCGCTTCGACGCCGACTCCCGCGCCATCACCTCATCGAGGAGCGCGAGGCCGCGGTCGAGCGTCGCCTGGAAGCGGGCCTCCTCGATGCGCGCGATGCGGCGGATGAAGTCGCGCTGCTCGCCCAGCTCCGGGTGGGTCGCCATGCTGTGGTCGATCGCGGCGTCCACCACGCGCTCCAGGAACGGCTCGCGCACGCCGAGCCGGTGCCCGAAGTAGACGCCCCGCCGCAGCAGGCGGCGCAGCACGTAGCCGCGCCCCTCGTTGCTGGGCAGCACGCCGTCCGCCACGAGGAACGCGAGCGCGCGGGCGTGCTCCGTGATCGCGCGCAGGCCGCGGGCGACCTCGGGGTTCTCGTCCGGGTCGTACACCCGGCCGGTGACGCGCTCGGCCGCGGCCAGCACGTTGCGCAGCTCGTCCGTCTCGTAGACGGCGCGGACGCCCTGCACCACGGACGCGAGGCGTTCGAGCCCGGCGCCGGTGTCGATGTTCGCGGCGGGCAGGTCGGTCTGCGACCCGTCCTCCTCGCGGTAGTACGACATGAAGACGAGGTTCCAGATCTCCAGGAACCGCCCGCAGCCCACGTCCGGGTGACAGGTGTCGGTGTCGCACGCCGCGCAACCGGGCGTCTTGCCCCAGTCGTAGTGCATCTCGGAGCAGGGCCCCATGGGGCCGGTGTCGCCCGGCGGTCCCCACCAGTTCCCCTGCTCCGCCGTGTAGCGGAGGATGCGCTCCGGCGGCACGCCGAGGGAGCCCCAGATCGCCGCCGACTCATCATCGTCCGTGAAGACGGTCGCCCAGAGGCGGTCCTTTGGGATCTGGAGCACGCCGGTGAGGAACTCCCACGCCCACGGGATCACCTCGGGCTTGAAGTAGTCCCCCACGGAGAAGTTGCCCAGCATCTCGAAGAGCGTCAGGTGGTTCTCATCGCCCACCACCTCGACGTCCGTGGTGCGGAAGCAGCGCTGGATCGAGGTGAGCCGGCGCGCGGGCGGTTCCTCCAGGCCCATGAAGTAGGGCTTGAACTGCACCATGCCCGCGGTCGTGAAGAGCAGCGTCGGGTCGCCGTGCGGGACGAGCGAGGACGAAGGAATGCGACGATGGCCGCGCGCCTCGAAGTACGCGAGGAACGCGCGCCGGAGCTCGTCGATGGTCACGGGGGCTCCCTCGATTCGGGCGTCCGCAGGCTGGAGGTCGGCTGAGGGGGGAGTGTAGAATGGGCCCCTGAGGCGGTCAATTTGGCGACCGCCCGAGTACGGCTGCCGTCCGGCAGCGCAGGGCGTGGACGGCGCTCAACCCGCGATGACCACCCGCACGCCCGGCGCCTGGCCCCTCTCGTCACCCAAGACGACGCCCGTCACCTCGCTCGCCGGCTGGACTGCGCTCGTCCTCGCACCCGGCGACGCCTCCCGCATGCAGTCCGCGACACCCACCGTCCTCCACGAGGTCGCCGGCGTGCCGATGGTGCGCGTGGTGTGCGACCTGCTCCGCGACGCCGGTTGCGAGCGCATCGTCGTGGTCGCGGGGGCGCCGCGCGCCGCGATCGAGGCGGTCGCCGGCGACGGGGTCGAGGTCGTGGACGCGCAGGACGCGGAGGGCTCCGCGAACGCGACGCTCCGCGCGCGGGAGGCCGCCGGCGCCCACCGCAACGTGCTCATCCTGCGCGCCGACATGCCGCTGATCAGCACGCGCACCCTCCGCGAGCTCGCGGGCCGTCACCTGGGCGAGTCCCGGGTGCTCACCTTCCTCACCGCGTACCTCACCGACCCGCACGGCTTCGGCCGCATCCTGCGCCGCAACGGCCTGGTCCAGGGCATCGTCCGCGAGCGCGACCTCACGGGCGCGATGCGCGGCCAGCCGGAGGTGAACGCCGGGCTGTACGCCGCCGACGCGGCCTGGCTCTGGGAGACGCTCGCGAGCCTGCAGCCGAACCCCAGCACGGACTCGCTCGGCGACCTCGTGGCGCACGCGGTCGAGCGCGGGGGCGTGGAGGCCTACCAGGTGACGGAGGCGATCGAGGTGGCGCAGGTCGGCGACCGCGTCCAGCTCGCGCAGGCGGACCGCATCCTCCGCGACCGCGTGCGCGACCGCCTGATGCGGGACGGCGTCACGCTGATGGACCCGCCGACGATCTACGTGGACGCGCGCGTCCGCGTCGCGCCGGACACCGTGATCCTCCCCGGCACGCACCTCGTGGGCGACACCTCGATCGGCAGCGGCTGCCGCATCGGACCGAACGCGATCCTGCGCGACATGACCGTGGGCGATCGCTGCGAGATCGGCGGGTCGACGCTGGAGGGCTCGACGCTGGCGGACGGCGTCACGGTCGGACCGTACTGCCACGTCCGCCCCGGCTCCACGCTCGCTGCGGACGTGCACCTCGGCAACTACGCGGAGGTGAAGGCGTCCCGCATCGGGGCGCGGACAGCAGTGGGTCATTTCTCGTACATTGGCGACTCGGACGTCGGTGCTGACGTCAACGTGGGCGCGGGATCGGTCACCGCGAACTACGACGGGGTCGCGAAGCACCGCACCGTGATCGGCGACGGGGTCCACCTGGGAAGCGATACCGTCATGGTCGCCCCGGTGGAACTGGGCGCCGGTGCACGGACCGGCGCGGGCGCCGTCGTCGTGGACGACGTGCCCGCGGGAGCCACGGTCATCGGCGTGCCCGCGCGGCCTCGTGCCGCCGGCGGCGCCACCGCTGAAGGAGGTCACCCGGCCTAGGCCTCACCGCCGAGGTGCCGCGTGATTTTGGATACCAGACTCTTCCTCCCGCTCGTGATCCTGCTCGGCAGCCTCGTGCTGCTCGTGCTGCTGACCGCCGCCGAGGCCGTCACGATCCACATCGCCCGCCGCCGGGTCAGCCGTGACCCGGACGCCGGTCTCAGCAGCCTCCTGCGTGCGTACGTCGGCATACGCCAGCGCACCTCGCGCGCGCTGCGCACGGGGGTCACGGGCGTCACGGTCGCCGCCACCCTCGGCGCCGTCGCGCTGGTCAACGGACCGCTCGGCTGGGACGAGCTGGTCGCCGCGACGGCCGTGTTCCTCGTGGTCGGCACGGTCCGCGCCGCGGCCCGCCGCACCGCGCGCTCGGAGCCCGAGGCGGCTGCCGCACGACTGGACGGGCCCGGCCGCGTCCTGCAAGCCGTGCTCACCCCCCTCTCCGTGCTCGTCGCGCTGCCCGTGATCGTCGTCACGCGCGCCCTCGACCGCCCGAACATCGGCGACGAGATCGACCCGGGCGAGGAGCTGATCGGGCTGCTCGAGGCGACCGACGAGGAGGACGACGCGATGCTGGAGGAGCGCCGCATGATGCGCGCCGCCCTCGAGTTGTCGAACCACACCGCCCGGGAGCTCATGACGCCGCGTACAGACGTCACCGCGCTGCCCGTCCACGCCACCTTCGGCGAGGCGATGAAGGTCGTCGCCAGCAGCGGCTACAGCCGCATCCCGCTGTACGAGGAGACCCTGGACCGCGTGGTGGGCGTCGTCTACGCGAAGGACCTGTTGGCTTATGTCTCCAGTGGCAACGTCGCGCCTCGCCTCGTGGACGTCGCGCGTCCGCCCTACCTCGTGCCGGAGACGCGCCGCGCGGACGAACTGCTGACGGACCTCCGCCGCGCGCAGGTGCACCTGGCGATCGTGGTGGACGAGTACGGCGGGACCGCCGGGGTGATTACCGTGGAGGACCTGATCGAGGAGATCGTCGGCGAGATCACCGACGAGTACGACGCCCCGGAGACGGAGGTGGAGCAGATCTCCTCCGTCGAGGCGATCGTGGACGCCAGCCTCACCATCGACGAGCTCAACCGCCTCTTCGAGTCGGAGGTCGTCGCGGAGGACTTCGACACCGTCGGCGGGCTCATCGTCACCTCGCTCGGCCGGCTGGCCGTGCCGGGGGACGAGGTGGTCGCGCGCGCGCTGTCGAGCGGCGCCGAGGAGGACGAGGTGCCGCACCTTGAGTTCCGGGTGCTCACGATCCTCGGTCGGCGGATCAAACGCGTCCGCGTGCTGCGGCTGCCGCCCGGGGCGGCCGTGAACAGCGCCGCCGCCGAGGCGTCCTAGACGCTGCGGTGGGCTCGCTAATGGCCGGGCTTGCGCGCGGAGCCTAACCTACCGGCCGTGATCGACCAGTCCCCGCCCGACCTGCGCTTCCGCGTCGCGCTCCACCGGGTCCACCGGCTGGGGAGCATGCGCTTCGGCATCCTCGACCGCGCCTTCCCGGACATGGAACACGCCTGGCGCGCCACGCACGCCGAACTGGCGGCGGCGGGCTTAGACGCGCGCACCGCGACCGAGATCGTGCGCGCGCAGCAGGAGGTCGACCCGGACGCCGAGATGGCGCGGCTGGAGGCCGCCGGTGTCACCGCGCTCGCCCTCGGCGCGCCGGGCTATCCGAGCCGCCTCGGCGAGATCGATGACGCCCCGCCGGTGCTGTACGTCAGGGGTGAGTGGCGTCCCGAGGACGAGTGGAGCGTCGCCGTGGTCGGCACCCGCCGCGCCACCGCCTACGGCCGGCAGGCCACCGCGGAGCTCTCGAGAGGCCTCGCCGCGAACGGCGTCACCGTGGTCTCCGGCCTCGCACGCGGCGTCGACACCATCGCGCACCGCACCGCGCTGGACAGCGGGGGCCGCACCGTGGCCGCCGTCGCCAACGGGCTGGACACGACCTACCCGCCGGAGAACCGCCGGCTGGCCGACGAGATCGCGGAACGCGGCGCGGTCCTGACGGACTACCCCCTGGGCACGAAGCCGCGCGCCGACTTCTTTCCTCGACGCAACCGCATCCTGTCCGGCGTCTCGCTGGGCACGCTGGTGGTGGAGGGCGACTTCCAGTCCGGCGCGATGATCACCGCGAAGTTCGCCACGGAGCAGAACCGAGAACTGTTCGCCGTGCCCGGGTCGATCTTCTCGCCGCAGTCACGGGGCCCGCTGGGGCTGATCAAGGACGGCGCGACGCCCGTGATGAGCGCGAACGACATGCTGGAGGCGCTCAACCTCACCCAGATCGGCGCGCAGATGGACTTCGGGCGGGCCGCCCCGCCCGACACGCCGGACGAGCAGGCGCTCATGCGTGTGCTGACGCGCGAACCTCAACACATCGACGTCGTCGCACGACGGAGCGGATTGGCACCCTCGGTTGCGTCCGGTACCCTCGCCCTTCTTGAATTGAAGGGTCTCGTCCGCGACCTGGGCGGGATACAGTTCGTCCGGGTGCGCGAAGAGAGCGCCGGGTACGACACTGCGAACGACCTGACCAGCCCATCCAGCGCGGCACGCGCCCACAGGACAGCACCATGACGACAGACGCGGCCAGCACCCCTCGGCGTCGCGCGGCCCGCTCCAGCGGCGACGGCACGAAGCGCCTCGTCATCGTCGAGTCTCCGGCGAAGGCGCGCACGATCTCCCAGTACCTGGGCCCGGACTACGTGGTGGAGTCCTCCATCGGCCACATCCGCGACCTGCCCTCCTCCGCGACGCAGATCCCGAAGGAGTACAAGAAGGAGCCGTGGGCGCGCCTGGGCGTGAACATCGACGCCGACTTCGAGCCGCTGTACGTCATCCCGCCTGAGAAGAACGAGCAGGTGAAGAAGCTGCGGGCGCTCCTGAAGGACGCCGACGAGCTCTACCTCGCCACCGATGAAGACCGCGAGGGGGAGGCGATCGCCTGGCACCTGCTGCAGGTGCTGAAGCCGCGCGTCCCCGTCCGCCGGATGGTGTTCCACGAGATCACCCGCGCCGCGATCGAGGCCGCGATCTCCAGCCCGCGCGACGTGGACTTCGACCTCGTCCGCGCGCAGGAGGCGCGCCGCATCCTGGACCGTCTGTTCGGCTACGAGATTTCGCCCGTCCTCTGGAAGAAGGTCGCGCCGAGGCTCTCCGCCGGCCGCGTCCAGTCCGTCGCCGTGCGGCTGATCGTCGACCGCGAGCGCGCCCGCATGCGCTTCAACTCCGCCTCCTACTGGGACGTGGACGCCACGCTCGCGACGCGGGAGCGGCCTGCCGACGCCGAGGACGCGACCGTGGGCGCGCGCCTGGTGGAGCTCGGCGGCCGCCGCGTCGCCAGCGGGCGCGACTTCGACCCGGAGACGGGACGCCTGACCAGCGCCGAGGGGCAGGGGGCGCGCCTGCTCGACGAGCCCGCCGCCCGCGCCGTCGCGGAGCGCCTGCAGTCCTCGACGTTCGTGGTGGCCGAGGTCAACGAGCGGCCGTACACGCAGCGCCCGCCCGCGCCGTTCATCACCTCCACCATCCAGCAGGAGGCGGCGCGGAAGCTCCGCTACACCGCCCAGCGCACCATGCAGGTGGCCCAGCGTCTCTACGAGAACGGCTACATCACCTACATGCGTACGGACAGCACGAACCTGTCGCAGCAGGCGCTGGACGCCGCGCGCCGGCAGGCCGCCTCGCTCTACGGCGAGGAGTACGTGCCGGAGCAGCCTCGGCGCTACGCGAGCGGCAAGGCCGCGCAGGAGGCGCACGAGGCGATCCGCCCCGCCGGCGACATCTTCCGCACGCCGGAGAGCCTCCGGAATGAGTTGGATGCGGACGCGCTGCGCCTGTACGACCTGGTCTGGAAGCGCACGGTCGCCTCGCAGATGAAGGACGCCGCCGGGCTGCGCACGCAGGTGCGCCTCACCGCGGACGCCGGCCCGGACGGGCAGGCGACGTTCCAGACCGCCGGCAAGGTGATCACCTTCCCCGGCTTCCTCCGCGCCTACGTGGAAGGCTCCGACGACCCGGACGCGGAGATCGAGGATCAGGAGCGCGTGCTCCCGCCGCTGCGCGTCGGCCAGGAGCTCGACCCCCGCCACCTCGAGGCGAAGGGCCACGAGACGCAGCCGCCCGCCCGCTGGACGGAGGCCTCGCTCATCCGCGAGCTCGAGGAGCGCGGGATCGGCCGGCCGTCCACGTATGCCTCGATCCTCCAGACGATCCAGGACCGCGGGTACGTGTGGAAGCGCGGCAGCGCGCTCGTGCCCACGTTCGTCGCGTTCGCGGTGGTGAACCTGCTGGAGCAGCACTTCCCCGACCTCGTCGACCTCGGCTTCACCGCCCGCATGGAGGAGCGGCTGGACGAGATCGCGGAGGGCGAGCGCGACCCGAAGCCGTGGCTCCGCGCGCTCTACTTCGGCGACCCGGGCGCACCGCCCACCGAGCCGCTGGCCCGCGACGGCCTGCACGCGACGATCGACAAGGGCTGGGAGGACATCGACGCCCGCGCCGTGTCGTCCGTCACGATCGGGCAGGACGAGGCCGGTCACGACATCGCCGTGCGCGTCGGCCGGTACGGCCCCTACATCCAGATCGGCGACGGCGAGGAGCGCGCCTCGATCCCGGAGAGCATCGCGCCGGACGAGGTCACGGTGGAGGACGCGATGCGCCTCCTGCAGGAGGAGCGCCTCGGCGACCGCGTGCTCGGCACCGACCCCGCCACCGGGCTCCCCGTGTACCTGAAGACCGGCCGCTACGGCCCCTACGTCCAACTGGGCGAGGACCCCGCACCGAAGAGCAAGGACAAGCCACGCCGCGCCTCCCTCTGGGAGGACGAGATGTCGATGGAGTCCGTGACCCTCGACGACGCCCTGCTGCTGCTCTCGTTCCCGAAGACGCTGGGCAAGCACCCAGAGAGCGGCGAGGACGTAACGGTGCAGGACGGGCCCAACGGCCCGTACGTCCGCGCCGGGCGCGAGTCCCGCAGCATCGAGGGCGGCCACTTCGCGATGAAGACGATGACGCTGGAGGAGGCGCTGAAGACGCTCGCGCAGCCGCGGCAGTTCGGCCGCCGCGTGGCGCAGAGCGTGCTCGCAGAGCTGGGCGAGCATCCCGACAGCAAGGCGTCCGTGACCGTGCGCACCGGCAAGTTCGGCCCGTACGTCACGGACGGGGTCGTGAACGCCTCGCTGCCGAAGGGCCGCGACCCGAAGACGCTGACGCTGCAGGACGGCCTCGACCTGATCGCCGCGCGCGAGGAGAAACTGCGCTCCGAGGGGAAGGACCCGCGCGCGCCGAAGGCGGCGAGCAAGTCCGCCGCGAAGCGCGCCCCCGCCCGCCGCACCTCGAAGTCCCCGCGCGGCACCACCTCCCGCACGAGGCGCGCGAGCTAGCGTGTCGGATCACAAGCGCGTGGTACGGGCGTACATGGACGCGTACGCCCGCTTTGACCGCGCCACGATCGGCGCGCTGCTGACGGACGATGTGCGCTGGGACGTCCCCGGCGCCTTTCACATCCAGGGCCGCGACGCCTTCGACGCGCACATCGTCGACCCGTACTCGGACGGCCCGCCGCAGATCACGATCACCCGCCTCACCGAGGAGGACGGCGTGGTGATCGCCGAAGGCCGCGTCCGCGCGGCGAGGACAGACGGTTCGGTGGTCCGCCTCGAATACTGCGACGTGTTCGAGATGCGCGATGGCAAGATCGCGCGGCTGATCTCCTACCTCGCGCCGGACGACACCGCGCCTTCGGCTGGCGGCGGGGCTTAACAGGCGTCTCACACCTCGACGCCGCACGCCCGGTACGGTGGATCGCGGTGGGGAGTAGCCCGCCGGCGACCACCGCCGGCACAGCGCTTCGTCAGCACGAGGCACCCGCGTCGCGAGACGCCGCCTCCGGGGCGTTGAGGACACTCCTTCGGGGCAAGACCACCACGACAACCGGGGAGCGCGGCCTGCGGGTCCGCGCGCCATCGAGGAGCGTGGTGTT
>JBFWQJ010000092.1:0-10821 GCA_050249515.1 Dehalococcoidia bacterium
GGCGCGCGAGGCTGCCGGAAACACGATTGAGCGCGGCGCGGGATGCGCTGCATTTCCGTCCGCGGGTGTACGATCGAGGCACGGTCGTGGCCACCGCGCCGGCCGGGAGGGACTGACTCATGTTTGGCACGCTTGGTCCGACTGAACTGCTCATCATCCTCGCGATCATCGTCGTGCTCTTCGGCGCGTCCCGGCTCGCCGGGCTCGGCGGCGCGCTCGGCCGCGGCATCCGCGAGTTCCGCGAGGAGTCGCGCACCGGCGACGACGAGAAGAAGAAGGACGACACGAAGGTCGCGTCCACGGACGAGGCCCGCAAGGACGCCTAGTCCGCGTCCCCGGTCCGCATTCGAGACAGGCGCCGCATGCGGCGCCTGTTCTGTGTCCGCTCCCGCGCGCCCGGTGTCCCGCGTCGGCTACCGTGGAAGACGCACTCATGACACCTCGATGCGCCCGGGAGGCCGCCGTCCGATGCCGCTGCGCGCGATCGTCTTCGACCTGTGGGGGACGCTGATGACGGAGCGGCGCTCCGTGTTCCCGGAGCGCGCGCGGCTGCGCTACGAGGGCGTCTCCCCGATCCTGCGCCGCCACGGCATCCACGCCACGCTGGAGGAGTTCACCGACCGCCACCGCGCCTCCATGGCGGAGCTCGCCGCGCTGCAGGAGCAGGGCCACGACGTCACGCAGGAGGAGCGCGCCCGGCACCTGCTGGCGCTGTTCCACCCGGACGCCGCGACGCGGGCGACCGCCGAGGACGTGCACGCATTCATCGAGGCGTACGGCGGGCCGATCGTCGCAACGCCGCCGGAGCTGCTGGCCGGGGCGATCGAGGCGGTGACGGAGTCGCGGGCGCGCGGTCTGCGCGTGGGGCTGATCTCCAACACCGGCGTCTCCGGTGGTCGCCACCTGCGCCCGGTGCTGGAGACGTACGGACTCCTCGACCAGTTCGACTCGCTGCTGTTCAGCGACGAGCTGCGGCGCTCCAAGCCGCACCCCGAGGTGTTCGGGGCGGCGCTGGATGCGCTGGGCGCGACGCCGGAGGAGGCGGTCTTCGTGGGCGATACGCCCCGCTATGACGTGAGTCCGCCGCGCCGCTACGGCTGGTGGGTGGTGCAGGTGGGCGACCGCGACGACGGCGATCCGCCCGCGCACGCCCGCGTCCCGGGCGTCGGCGACCTGTTCCCGGCGCTCACCACGCTCGGGCTCCTCGACGAGCGCGACCATCGAGGCGCGCCAGCCGCGCCGATGACCGAGAATTGACCGCGTGAACACCACGCCCACCCCCGCTGCATCGCCCGCCCCGCCCACCGCGCGCGAGCGCTTCGCGCTGCTGCTCGGCCGCGGCGCGCGCAACGTTGCGCGGCGCCTCGGGCGGAGCGGAGGCACCGCGATCCCGGGGCTGGTCGCGGGGGCGCTGGCGCCGAGCCTGATCGAGCGGCTCGCGCGGCAGCCCGGGCAGGGCGTGGTGACGGTCACCGGCACGAACGGCAAGACGACCACGACGCACCTGCTGGCCGCGATCCTGCGCGCCGCCGGCATCGACCCGCTCACGAACCCCTCCGGCTCCAACCTCGAGCGCGGCGTCGTCGCGGCGTACGCCGGCGGCGTGGACGGGCGCGGACTGCTCCCGGACGCGGAGCACCGCGCCGGCGTGTTCGAGGTGGACGAGGCGGCGCTCGCGCGGCTGCTGCCTCGCCTGCGGCCGCGGCTGGCGGTGTTCCTCAACCTGTTCCGCGACCAGCTGGACCGCTACGGCGAGGTGGACTCCGTGGCGGAGGGCTGGGCGCGCGCGCTCGACCTCGTGGAGACCGCTCCGGCGCTGGTGCTGAACGCGGACGACCCGTCGATCGCGCAGCTCGCGGAGCACGCGCGCGGCGCGCGGGTCGTCACCTTCGGCGTGGACGACGACGCCGTCGCGCTGGCGCACGCGGAGCACGCGTCCGATGCGCGCTTCTGCACGTGCGGCTCGCGTTTCACGTACGAGGCGATCTACATGGGCCACGTGGGCCGCTGGTGCTGCGACGCGTGCGGCCGGCGGCGTCCCGCGCCGGACGTCGCCGCGCGCCGCATCGAGCTGCGCGAGGACGGGAGCACGGTGCACCTGGCGATCCGCGTGGGTGCGGAGGTGCAGACGTTCCAGTTCGATCTGCCGCTCGCCGGGCTGTACTCCGCGTACAACGCGCTGGCCGCGGCGGCCGCCGCGCACGCGCTCGGCATCGACGTCGCGACGATCGCCGCGGCACTCGCGGCGGCGGGTCCGGCGTTCGGGCGGCAGGAGCGCTTCGAGGTCGCGGGGCGTCGGGCGCGGCTGCTGCTGGCGAAGAACCCCGCCGGGCTGAACGAGGTGCTGCGCGTGCTCACCGTCGCCGCTCCACCGCTGACCGTGCTCGCCATGCTCAACGACGGCGTGCAGGACGGGCAGGACGTGTCCTGGATCTACGACGCCGACCTGGAGATGCTCGCCGGCACGGGGGCGACGATCGTCTGCTCCGGCGACCGCGCGGACGACCTCGCGCTGCGATTCGCGCTGGCGGGGGTGCCGCCGGTCGCCGTGATCGCGCAGACGGACCGCGCGCTGGACGCCGCGCTTGCGCGGACGCCGCCCGGCGGGCGGCTGGACGTGGTGGCCACGTACACGGCGATGATGGACGTGCGGGGCGCGCTGGCGCGGCGCGCGGGCGTGGGCGCGTACTGGGAGGCGAAGCGATGACGGGCGCCTCGACCCGCGGCGACGACGAGACGCCCCGGCGCGCAATCCGCGTGGTCACGCTCTACGACGACGTGATGAACGTGTACGCCGACCGCGGTAATGCGATCGCCCTGCGCGCGCGCGCCGCGGAGCACGGCGTGGACGCCGAGGTGACGCCGGTGAGCCTGGGCGACGCGCTCCCGCGCGAGACGGACCTGGTGCTGATCGGCGGCGGGCAGGATCGCGAGCAGCGCCGCATCGCCGCGGACCTCGCCGCGCACGGCCCGCAGCTGCGCGACTGGGCGGACGAGGGCGTCGCGATGCTCGCGATCTGCGGCGGCTACCAGTTGTTCGGCCAGTCCTACCGGGACGGGTCCGGGATGGAGCTCCCCGGCGCGGGCGTCTTCGACGTGACCACCGTCGCCCCCGGCCCCGGATGGCCGCGCTGCATCGGCGATGTCGTCGCGACCTCGGTGGTCGCGGGCATCGGCGAGGTCGTGGGGTTCGAGAACCACGGCGGGCGCACGTACCTGGGCCCCGGCGCGGAGCCGTTCGCGATGGTGGAGTACGGCTACGGCAACAACGGTGACGACGGCACCGAGGGCGCCCGCCGCGACGAGGCGATCGGAACGTATCTGCACGGCTCGCTGCTGCCGAAGAACCCGGCGCTCCTCGACCACCTGATCGCGGCGGCGCTGCACCACCGGGAGGGCCCGGACAGCGAGCCGCTGGCGGCGATCGGCGCCCCGTACGCGGAGCGCGCGCACGCGGCGGCGGTGCAGGTGGCGAAGCGGCGCTCGCGCCGCTGGGTGCGCACCTCGTAGCGAGCGGAGCGTCGATGTGGCGTCGTGCGGCGTCGCCGTCGAGCCGGTCGGATGCGCGCGCGGGGCGGCCCACCCCTGCCCCTCCCGGCGCGGGAGGGGTTCAGAAGGAGAGGAACCAACTGTGAGGAGCTGCGCCCCTCACACTCCCGGCGGAGCCTGACAGGCTGCGATCTCTCCCAGAGCGGATCCGAGAAAGCAACATCGGTCCGAGGCTCCGCCCCCGCATCGAGCGAGTGCCCCGAAGCGCGCAGCGCCTTCGTGCCCGGGGAGCGCGAGGGCGAAGCCCTCGCCTCTCACCCCCCTTCCCGCGCAGGGAAGGGGGCAGGGGGATGGGCCGCGCCGCGCCTGCGCCTCGAACACATCGAGGTACACCGGATCCTCCGGTGGTCCGTCCCGCGCGAGACGTGCACGCGCACCTCTCCCCCTCGCGCGCTATCGTGATGCGCGCGAGGGTCGCCCACCGGCCGTCGACGATGTGGAGGCTCGCGTGCTGCCGTTCCTCGCGATCACCATTCCGTGGAGTCCGAACCTCGGGCAGCTCGGGCCGTTCCTCATCACCTGGCACGGCCTCTTCACCGCCGTCGGCATCCTCGCGGGCGTTCAGCTGTCGCTGTGGGCCGGGCGGCGCGTTGGCTACAACGAGGACGACGCGTACACGCTGGCGCTGGTCGGCGTGCCCAGCGGCATCCTCGGTGCGCGGCTGCTGTTCGTCGCAGAGCGGTGGGAGTACTACAGCCAGAACGTGGTCGAGATCTTCCTGCTCAACGAGGGCGGGATCTCGATCTGGGGCGCGGTGCTGGGCGGCGTGCTCGGCTCGTACCTCTTCGCGCTGTGGCGCGGCTACGAGCTGCGCAAGGGCCTCGACATCGCGAGCTTCGGCCTGATCCTCGGCATGGCGATCGGGCGCCTCGGCGACCTCGTGAACGGCGAGCACCTGGCGCAGGCGACGAGCCTGCCGTGGGCGGTGCTGTACACGCACCCGCTGTCGCCGGCGTACAACCACTCGCTCACCGTGGGCGCGCACCACCCCGCGACGACGTACGAGATGCTCGGCGACCTGGTGATCCTCGGCGCGCTGTTCTACTTCATGTTCGGGCCGCTCCGGCGTCGTCCGGGCCTCACGTTCTTCGTATTCCTGATCAGCTACTCCGTGATGCGCTACTTCGTGAGCATGTTGCGGATGGACTCCGCCGACACCGTGCTGCCGGGGGCGACGGTGCCGCAGCTCGTCTCGATCCTCGTCGTGCTCGGCTCGATCCCGCCGGTGCTGTGGCTGCTCCGTCAGCCCCCGGTGGACGACACCGGCCCGAGGCCGGTGCCGGGGCGCATCCCGGTGCGTCGCGAGGAGCCCGGCCCGTGATGCGCGGCGCGCCGATCCTCCCGGAGGGGGCGCCGCACGTCACCCTCTACACGCGGAAGGGCTGCCACCTCTGCGACGTCGCGCGCCTCCAGCTGCGCGCGCTCCAGCAGACGCTCCCGTTCCACATCGACGAGACGAACATCGAGGGCGACGAGGCGCTGGAGCGGAAGTACCTCCTCGAGATCCCCGTCATCGAGGTCGCCGGCGAGGTGGTGGCGCAGGGGCAGATCGACCTCGGCCCGGTGCGGGCGGCGATCATCAACGCGCGGCTCGGCCGGACGCTGGGGCAGGACCTGGCGTAGGAGCGCCGCGGCGCCGGCGTGGGCTACGAGGCGGGGCGCGCCCGCTCGTCCTCGTCCATGATCGCGGTGAACGCGTCCCAGTCCGCCACGCGGAAGACGATCTCGTTGTCAGTCTCGTCGAGGCGATGGTTCACCTCGACCTCCACGGGGTGCAGGGCCGCGCCGTAGGCGGCGAGCCAGCGGGCGACGGTGGCGGGGTCGGTGGTGCGGAGTTCGGCTCGAGGCAAGGCTGGTCCTCTCCGATGGTTCTGGGCACACCCCGTCCGTATGCGAACGTACCCGCACCGCTGCCGTGCTGTCTCGGGGGAAACCCTGAGGTTCGCGTGCGAACACCTCAGCCTGGGGGTACGAACCTGTCTCGATCGCCTGATTGACAGAAGTCGAGGCGGGATTCTAGCCTCATCCAGTACGCATCAGGCGGCAGCCCCACGCGGGCGAGAGCCTTGATGTTCATCCAGAGCGGGGGAGGGGCCCGGCCCTGCGAACCCGCGGCAACCGGTCGCCACAGCCTTGGGCGAACACGGTGCTAACTCCGGCTCGATGCCACCGTGGTATCGAGGAAGATGAACGGAAGGCGCCGCTCATGCCCTCACCTCGCGATCCCCATCCTCGACCGGCCGCCGGCATCCTGCCGCGCCGCCAGATGTCGATGCCCATGGTGATGCGCTAGCCCGACCGCCGGCCACTCGGCCTGCGGCCTCGGGCGTCTCCGCACCCTGACCGACCCTGCGCGCGCCTCGCCCGGCGGCGGTGCGCACCATTCGAGGACTCAGCACACCATGTCGTTTGCCCACGCGCTCAAGTGCCGCGAATGCGGCCGCGAGTACCCCCTGAAGCCCATCTTCTCCTGCGAGTTCTGCTTCGGCCCGCTGGAGGTCGCCTACGACTACGACGGCATCCGCGGCGCGATGACGCGCGACAGCATTGAGCGCGGGCCCACCTCGCTCTGGCGCTACGCGGAGCTCCTGCCGTGCGACCCGGAGTACAAGGTCGACCTGGGCACCGGCTACACGCCGCTGATCAAGGCGGACCGGCTGGCGAAGGCCGTCGGCCTGGACACGCTCTGGATCAAGAACGACACCGTGAACCCCACCTGGTCCTTCAAGGACCGCGTGGTCTCCGTGGCGATCGCCAAGGCCCGCGAGTTCGGGTTCGAGGCGATGGCGTGCGCCAGCACCGGCAACCTCGCCAACTCCGTCGCGGCGCACGCGGCGGGGGCGGGGATGGACTGCTACGTGTTCATCCCGGACGACCTGGAGCAGGGCAAGGTCGTGGGCTCCGCGATCTACAACCCGACGCTGGTGATGGTGCGCGGCTCCTACGACGACGTGAACCGGCTCTGCACGGAGCTGTCCATGGCGCGCCCGTGGGCGTTCGTGAACATCAACGTCCGCCCGTACTACGCGGAAGGCAGCCGCACGCTGGGCTATGAGATCGCGGAGCAGCTCGGCTGGCGCGCCCCTGACCACATCGTCGCGCCGATGGCGTCCGGGTCCATGTACACGAAGATCTGGAAGGGCCTGCAGGAGTTCCACAAGGTGGGGCTCATCGACACGCCGCACACGCGCATGTCCGGCGCGCAGGCGGAGGGCTGCTCTCCCATCACCACCGCGTACACCAAGGACACGCTCAACTTCGTGCCGCAGAAGCCGAACACCATCGCCCGCTCGCTGGCGATCGGGAACCCGGCGGACGGCTACTACGCGCTGAAGCAGATGCAGGAGACCAACGGCGGGGCCGAGATGGTCACCGACGACGAGATCGTGGAGGGCATCAAGCTCCTGGCGGAGACGGAGGGCATCTTCGCGGAGACCGCCGGTGGCGTGACCATCGGCTGCCTGAAGAAGATGGTCGCGTCCGGCTTCATCCGCCGCGACGAGGAGACCGTGGCCGTGATCTCCGGCGGCGGCCTCAAGACGATCGAGGCGGTCGCGGACAAGGTGGCGGAGCCGCTGCGCGTGTCCGCGAACGCGTCCGCCTTCGACGAGGCGCTGCGCCAGCGGCAGTCCGTCCCCGTGGGCGCGCGGTAGGGCGCGGCAATGGCGACGAAGCACGTCCGGCTGACCTACAGCCAGCAACTGATCAAGGAGCCGCTGGTCTACAACATGGGCCACGCATTCCAGGTGGTGACGGACGTCCGCATGGCGGACGTCGGCCCCACCGCGGGGTTCGTGATCCTGGAGATCACCGGCGAGGAAGACGAGATCGAGCGCGCGCTCCAGTGGGCGCGCGACAAGGGCGTGCGCGTGGACGACGCGACGCTCGGCGACATCGTCGAGGGGTAGACCACATCGAGGCGCCCGCCGGCCTCGCCATGAACAACCGACTCGGAAGGACTGAAGACCAGATGGCTGTGACCGTGAAGATCCCCACCCCGCTGCGCGGCCTGACCGGCGACCAGGACACGTACGCCGCCGACCCCAGCGACCTGCGCGGCATCGTCGCGTCGCTGGAGGGTGCGTTCCCCGGCATGCGCGAGCGCCTGCTGGACGACGGCGGGGAGCTGCGCCGCTTCGTGAACATCTACGTCAACGGCGAGGACGTCCGCTTCCTCGACGGCCTCACGACCGCCCTGAAGGACGGCGACGAGGTGTCGATCGTGCCGGCGGTCGCCGGCGGCATGTAGGCGGACCGTGATGCGACGCCTGTCCCCGCTGGGACTGGTGGCGGCGGCGCTCCTGGGCGTCGCCGCTCTCGTGTCCGCCATGCTACTGGTGCGGGCCGGCGGCGAGTCCGGCGAGGCCGCCCTGATCACGATCGTGCTCGCCGCGCAGACGTGGTTCGCGGCGAAGGCCGCGGCGCAGCGCTCCGTGCGGGCGTTCCTCGGCGTCGCGCTGCTCGCGTTCATCAGCGCCTTCGGGCCGGTGGAGGACGCCGTCTGGCCGCTGGTCGGGCTCGCCTCCGTGTTCGCGCTCGGCGCGGCCGGCTGGCACTACCAGCGCCAGAGCGAGGGTGCCGAGCCGGCCCCGGGCGCCACCGACGCCGAGCGCGCCGCCGACGCTGAACGCGCCAAGGGCCCGGAGTGACGCACCGCCCCTCCATCCTGGGCCTGTCCGCGACCGTCCTCGCCGGCGGCATCGCCGCGCTGTACCTCGCGCTCATCGCACAGGGGAGCGTGGGGACGGAGGGGGCCGAGGGGTACGTGGCGGTCGTCGCCTCGATCCTCGCTGGGCAGGCGTTGCTGGCGGCGGTCGGCACGGTGCGCGTCTCCGCGCGCCTGCTGGCCACGGCGGGGACGATGATGCTGTTCACGGGCGGGCTGGCGCTGTTCAGCATCGGCGTGCCGCTGATGCTGGCGGGACTGCTGGCCATCGGGGCCGCGTTCCGGGCGCGCGCCTCGTAACGGCTCGGCGCGGAGGCAATGTACCCCGGGGGGGTAGCGCGAGTAGCGGATTCTGCTACAATGTTGACTGGAATGGTCGAGAATACCGAAACGCCCCGGCGGGGGCGGCCGGATCGACCGCGGGAAGCCTCCCGGGAAGCGTCGACATGCTGCTGAGCACCAAGGGTGACTACGGCGTCCGCGCGATGATCGACCTCGCGAAGCACGAGGGCGAAGGCCCCGTGCAGCGCGCGGAGATCGCGCGCCGCCGGCAGATCCCGGAGGCGTACCTGGACCACCTGCTGGCGCAGTTGCGCCGGGACGGGTTCATCCGCAGCACGCGCGGCCCGGCGGGCGGGCACCAGCTGGCGAAGCCGGCGGGCGACATCTGTCTCCTGCACCTCCTGGAGAGCCTGGAGGGGTCGCTGGCGCCGATGCAGTGCCTGGAGAATGACGACCCGTCCGAGGAGGCGATCTGCGGGCAGGACTGGGTGTGGCAGGAGATCTACGACGACATGCGCGCGAAGCTCGCCGCGGTGTCGCTGGCCGACCTGGTGGAGCATGAGCGCGAGCACGAGCGTGAGCGGGCAGCCGCAGCGCGGTACGTCATCTAAGACGGCGCGAGCGGTGGAGTGAGATGACCGAGCAGCACGACCTGGATCACAAGCCCGCGATCGCGGACTCCGTGCTCGACCTGATCGGGCGGACGCCGCTCGTCCGCCTGCACCGCGTGGTGCCGGACGGCGCGGCGGAGGTGCTGGGCAAGTTCGAGGTGTTCAACCCCGGCGGCTCCGTGAAGGACCGCATCGCCCTCGCGATGATCGAGGCGGCAGAGGCGGCCGGTGCGATCAAGCCCGGCGACACGCTGGTGGAGCCGACCTCCGGCAACACCGGCATCGGCCTCGCCATGGTCGCGGCGACGAAGGGGTACCACCTGGTCCTGACCATGCCGGAGGACATGAGCGTGGAGCGCCGCCGGATGCTGGAGCGGCTGGGCGCGGACCTGGTCCTGACCCCGGCGCTGGAGGGCATGACGGGGGCGGTCTACGCGGCGCAGGAGCTGGTGCGAGAGCACGGCTACTTCATGCCGCAGCAGTTCGACAACCCCGCCAACCCGGAGGTGCACCGCCAGACGACCGGCCCGGAGATCCTCGCCGCCACCGGCGGCAAGGTGGACGCCTTCGTGGCGGGGGTCGGCACCGGCGGTACGATCACCGGCGTGGGCGAGGTGCTGCGCGGCGCCGGGCTGGACGTCCGCGTCGTCGCGGTGGAACCGGCTCGCGCGCCGGTGCTGCAGGGCGGCCGCGCCGGCATCCACGCGATCCAGGGCATCGGCGCGTCGTTCGTGCCCAGCGTCCTCAACCGCGCGGTGTACGACGAGGTGCTGAGCGTCCGCGACGAGGACGCCTTCGCGATGACGCGGCGGCTGGCGCGCGAGGAGGGGCTCCTCGTCGGCGTCTCGTCCGGCGCGAACGTGTGGGCGGCGGCGGAGGTCGCGAAGCGGCTGGGCCCCGGCAAGACCGTGGTGACCATGCTCTGTGACACCGGCGAGCGCTATCTGAGCGTGGCGCTTTAATCTTGCGGGCGCAGGCGAAGATGCCTCGCCCGGCCTCCGGGACGTCGCGGGGCGTCTCGGCCACAGGGGAACAGTGAGACTGAGCGGGCGCGATGGCAGTGAGTGTGTACATCCCGTCGCCGTTTCGCCGCCTGACGGCGAACCGCGAGTATGTGGAGGTGGACGGGACGAACGTGGGCGAGGTGCTGGATGCCGTGGAGGCGCGCTTCCCGGGATTCGGCGACCTGGTCTACGACCGTGAGCGACGCGTGCCCACGCACATCAACATCTATCTGAACAACCAGGAGATTCACGACCTGGACGGGATCGCCACCCGGGTGGCGGACGGCGATCAAGTGGCAGTGATTCCCGCCCTCGCAGGCGGATCTGGGATTCCCGCCCTGGCGGGTGGATCGGGAGCGTAGCGATGGTCGAACAGGCGAAGACGAGCACGGCCCTCTCGCCGGAAGAGGTGATGCGGTACTCGCGTCACATCATCATGGGTCAGGTGGGGCCGCAGGGTCAGCGCAAGCTGCGCAACGCGAAGGTGCTGGTGATCGGCGCGGGCGGCCTCGGCGGGCCGGTGGCGCTGTACCTGGCGCTGGCGGGCGTGGGCAAGATCGGCATCTGTGAGTTCGACGTGGTCGACCTGTCGAACCTCCAGCGCCAGGTGCTGCACCAGACGGAGGACGTGGGCAAGCCGAAGCTCCAGTCCGCGAAGGAGACGCTGGCGGCGCACAACCCGCACGTCGAGGTCGTGGGGCACCCGTTG
>JBFWQJ010000093.1:0-10798 GCA_050249515.1 Dehalococcoidia bacterium
ACTTCTTGAGAATAGACAAACCAAGTCCTCCTGGACTGTTCAGACTTTCTACGGACGCTGAGTGCTTCGCTCTCCTGGCTCCTTCACTGGCGGAGAGTTCGGGACCGACGCCGGCGTACTGATGCCGCCGCTCGAGCGAGACGCCACCAACTTCTCCCTGTGACTCCGGGTACTCCCGGCAGGGGGGCCGTCGCTTCGCCACGAACTTCCTCGACTCCCGTGCGTGCCGTTCACGCACGTCCGTGCATGGTAGTGGGGCATCGCACAAGGCGACACCCTCCGGTGCACGAAAGCCAGAACGCCTCGGATCGACCAAGAGTTAACCCTGAGCCGCCGGATCGTCCTGCGCCGACACAATTTCGCGTCAATCACCCACCCGGGAGATACACGCAGGAGTGAGAACGACAGCGCAGGCGCCTCGTTCCGGATCATTCGCATATACGAATAAGACGGGGAGGCGGGCGGGCGAGGATACCGGCCCGGAGGCTGCGGGCACGCGAAGCGGGCGGGACAGTTGCCTGTCCCGCCCGCCTGTCTCTGCCGAAACGGCTGAGAAGAGTTAGCGGATGCTCACCAGCGTCATCGCCGTGACACCGGAGAAGCCGTTCGGGAACGCCGCCCGGAAGCCGTCGTTCACGAAGCCACCACCCACGATGTACAGGTGGAACTGGCCGTTGGAGCTCTGGCCCCACGCGCCCTCCGCACCGACCGAGGTCAGCGCCGACTCCAGCTGCGCCAGCGTGCCGCCGTTGAAGACGACCTGCGCCAGGCCCGTGGAGGAGAAGACCGGGGTCTGGGCGAAGGTGCCCGGGCCCGTGGTCCCGCCGCCGCCCGGCGTGCCGCCGCCGCCACCAACGCTGGCCGTGGTCGAGATCTGCTGCGAGCCGGGGCTCGCGCAGGTCGCCGCCGTGGCCGAGGTGCCCGTCTCGTTCCAGTCCGCCGAGACGATCACGGAACCGTTGGTCTGGACCAGCGCCACGGAGGTGCTCGCCTTCCCGTTGGACGTCGTCGTGCAGGTGTTGGACACCGCACCGGCGTTCTGCGAGAGGGTGAAGCGGACGGGGGTGCCGTCAGCCACCGGGTTGCCACCGCTGTCCGTGACGGTCGCGGTGATCTGGTTGTTGTTGTTGACGGCCGTCTCGATCTCCGCCGGCCGGCCGGCCTGCGTGATCGTCTGGGTCGCGTTCGCCATCGAGGTGGTGATGTTGTCCGCCGTGATGGTGATCGGGCCCGGCTGGTCGTTCTGGTTCGCGCAGACCGTGAAGTTGATGTAGCCCGAGCCGGCCGTACCGTTCGGCGCGTTCAGGTTCGTCGCGTTCGTGGTCAGCGTGATCGACTTCTGGGTCACGCCCTGGCAGACGGTGTTGCGGTCCGTGCCGAAGGCGGCGTTCGCCACCAGCGCACCGCGGTCCACGGTCACCAGGATCACCTGCTGGTTCACACCCAGGTCACCCGAGTCGGTCACGCGCAGCGCGACGTTCGAGCCGATCGTCGGGCTGGAGTAGCCGGGCTGGGTGTTGGTGATGTTCGGCGCGATCGCGAAGTGCGACGGCGCAATGATGTTCATCCTCGACGCGGTGTTCCCCGTCGGCGCCGTCAGCGTGATCGACAGCGTGTCGACGATGTTCTCCGACGAGTTCGAGGCGATCGCCGTGTCGGTGGAGGCAATGCCGCCGCCGCCGCGGTAGTTCGTGCAGGCCGTGCCGCTGGAGTTGGTCAGCGACGTCGCCGTCTTCGACGACCCGGTCGACACGACGCCCAGCGACACCGAGAAGGTGATCGGCAGGCCGGTCATGACCGTGCCGGCAGCGTTCGCCGCCGCCGCGCAGAGCGCGCCGCCCGCAGCCGAGGTGTCAGCCGGGAACGACGGCGTGGTGCGGTCCAGCACCGCCGGCGTGCCGGTGGTGGTCGCCCAGCCGAGGACGAGGCGCTTGACCTCCAGCGTGCCGCCGGCAGCGTTCCCGCTCCCCACGGTCAGGTTGATGGTCGTCGCGGCCATGTTCGCGGTGGCGATCAGGTTGATCTTGTCCAGCGAGACCTGGTCCGTACCGGCGGTCACGCCCGTGATGTTGATCGTCGTGGAGCCCGCGCCGTAGGTCACCGTGCAGTTGGTGCAGACGGCGCCCGCCGCCGCGCTACTGGTGATCCCGGCGTGGTTGATGACGATCGTGTCGGCGGCCGCCCAGGCCGCCGCCGAGGGCTCCGAGACGGTGATCCCGGGGTTCGTCGTCGGAATGCCGGCGCTGGCGTTGTTCCAGACCTCCCACGACGCGGTGGAAGAGACGGTGCCGGCCACAGCGGCCGCCTCGGCGGAGCGCGGCGTGGCGATCAGGGCTCCTGCGAGCACCGCCACCATGGCCACGGCCGTCAGCGGCGCGAGGAATCGTTTGATAGCCAAAGGTTGTCCTCCAGGACTCTTCAGGTTCGAGAGGTCAGTCACTCGCAACTACGCGTTCCTTTCTTCCAGACGGCTCCAGCCCGGGGGCCCGCGCCCCGTCCGGTCGCCGCTGGACTGCTCCCTGCCTCTGATTGCGCTATCCGCCGGCACTCTCGAGCACGGCCGAGGAGAATCACGCGTTGTTCGATGGTTGGACGCCCGGCGATCCGGACGTGTGCGCGAGACGGCGGCGAGTCGTTGCGATCACGTGGCAACCCAGAACTGTTCACTCGCACGCACCATTGCCGTGCCCGAACGTCGGCGGGCGCGCCACGTTTGAGTGGATGCGCACGCCGCATGGCGAGTGCTAGGGGTCTGCGAACGACGGCTGAGCGGCTGTATTAACTTCGCGCGGGCTGGCGCGTTATCCACGTTGCAGGCGGGGAAAGACGGGCCCGACGGAGCGCCAGCCGAACACCCTCGATCGCGACACCCGGGGCGCGTGACGCAGGTCACGAACCGCTACACTGGGCGTGCGCGCGAAGGACGGCATCATGGCCGACGCGTCCCACCGCTCCCCGATGCACGGCCTGTCGATTTCCATCGAGCGGGACGCGGTTCAGCGCGCCGCCCGGGGTGACCAGCAGGCCGTCGGGCAGTTGTACGACGCGTACGTCGAGCCGCTGTTTCGATTCTGCGTCGCCCGTGTCGGCAACGAGACGGACGCGGAGGACCTGACAGAGGAGATCTTCCTCAAGGTCATCCGCTCGATCGACGGATTCGAATGGCGCCCCCTCGGACGCAGCGAGAGCTCCCCGGACGGGACGGACGAGGAAGAGCGCAGCCCCTTCCGGGCGTGGCTCTTCCGGATCGCCCGGAACCACGTCATCTCGCACTACCGGCGTCAGAACACCCGGAAGAGCGACGGCGAGGTCCCGGAGTGGATCCCGGATGACGCGCTCGGGCCGGCGGAGCTGACCGAGCGCGCGGTGACCATCGACGAGGTGTTCCGGGTGGTGGAAGCCCTCCCGGCGGCTCAGCGAGAGGTCATCCAGCTCCGGTTCGGCGCCGGCCTCTCCATCGCGGAGACGGCGGAGGCGCTGGACAAGCAACAGACGAACGTGAAGGTGCTCCAGCACAAGGGCATCAAGCGGTTGAAGGAGCTCCTGGAAGCGGCAGACGCCGCGCAGGAGGAGAAGCGGAACGATGAAGGACGACGGTACCGGCGGCTTGACCGGTAACTTCCTTCCCGAGGATCCGGATGCCGTAGACGCGCTGCGTCTGGCGGAGGTGCTTGAGCGCGTGGAGTCCGGCCGGGCGCCGGACCTCGACCCGACCGAGGACCCGGCCCTCTCGCACCTGCTCCTCACCGCGATGCGCGTCCGCTCCGAGCTGGGGGCGATCAGCGACGAGCGCGCCTTCCAGTCGTTCCACCACCGTTCGCGCGCCGCGATCCTCCACTCGCTGGAGCCCGCGCCGCGCGTCGTGCCGTTCTACCGCCGCCCCCGCGTGATGGCGCCCTTCGCGGCCGCCGCCGCGGCCGCCGCGATCGCGTTCGCCGCCTTCACCCCCTCCCTTACCCCCGGCAACGAGCCAGAGGCGGTGGCGACCAACCTGACGCCCCGCACCACCACCGAGGAGCTCGACCGCCTGGCCGTCGCGATCGCGGACATCCAGGAGCGCGCGCAGAGCGGCCAGCCTGTCTCCGCACCGCTGCTGCGCGCCGTGTCCGAGGGCACCGCGCGCGTCGCGAACATCATCGAGCAGAGCCCGGAGCGCGTGACCAAGGAGACGGTGACCACCTACATCCAGGCGGCGCAGAACGGCCAGAACGTGCTGAAGTCCGTGACCGTGGACCACGACGCGCAGGGCGCGCTCGCCGTCGCGCAGCGTGCGGCGAAGGACGGCGTGGTCGTGGCGGGCCGCTTCCTGAACAACACCGGCGGCGACCCCGCGGCCCCCGCGGCCCCCGCGGCGGCCGGCGCCACCGGCGCCGCGGCCGCCTCCGCCACCCCGACCGGCACGCCGACGGGGACCGGCACGCCGACGCCGTCCGCGACGCCGACCGGTTCCGCCACGCCCGGCGCCTCCGCAACGCCGACGGGCACCGCCACCGGGACGGCGACCGGTACCGCCACGGGGACCGCGACCGGCACCGCGACACCGGGCGCCACCGAGACCGGGACGCCCGCCCCGGGCGGCTCCGCCACGGGGACGCCGACCGCCGCCGCCAGCGCGACGCCGACCGAGGAACCCTCGGACATCGTCCGCTAGCCGCCGCGCCTCTGCCGGCGACGGGCAACGCGCAGCAACACCCCCGGGCGACCGGGGGTGCTTCGTGTCCGGCGCGTGACTCGCGGGGTGCTAGCGGAGGACGAGGACGACGGGGTCGCCGTCTGTCAGGCGGTCGACGGGTGTGCCCTCATTGGGCACGCCCATGACGAAGCCCTGCCAGCGGTTGCGGGCGCGGTCGAAGACCCACGCGCCCACCACGTCGCGCTCGCCCAGCAGGCGGTACAGGAAGCGCAGCGGGTAGCCGTCCGGGCCGTGGTAGACCACTGCCGCCATCTGCGCGCCCTCCGCGATCCTGCCGTCCAGCCGCGCCTGCTCGGCGTTCGGCGGGAGCAGCGGGCCGATGCCCACCGTGGAGCTGAGGTCGAGCCGGCGCGCGTTCAGGGTGCCGTCCTGCACCGTGGGCAGCAGCCCGCCCCGCGCGCGCAGCTCACTGAACAGCCGCTCCCGGGAGATGCCGGGGATCGCCTCGCGGAGCAGGGCCATGGCCGCGGCGACGTGGGGCGCCGCCGCCGAGGTGCCGGCGAACGTCTCGCTGCCGTTCGCGGCGATCCCCGTCGGGGCGAGCAGCTCCGGCTTGGAGCGCCCGTCCGTCGTCGGCCCGCGCGAGGAGTACGACGCCTCGGACCGGACGAGCGCGTTGGTGAGCGCGCCGACGGTGAGGACGTCCGGGTGGTCGGCGGGCGAGCCGAGGGAGCCCGCCGGCACCGGCACGCTCACGCCCACCCCGCGGTCCGGCGACCCGACGAACACCACGTCCAGCCGGCGCGGCCCGGTCGCGTTGCCGCGGACGACGCGCGCGGAGTAGGTGCCGGACTCCGTCGCCAGCACCTGCAGCGACTCCACGGGGTTGCCTCGACAGTCCTGCAGCGCACGGGAGGAGCGGATGAGCGCGCCGCGCGGGGAGAACAGCTCCAGGTCGTAGTCGGAGCAGGCGGTGCCCCAGGCGTCGTCCCACCGCAGCGACAGGCTGACCAGGTCTCCGCCGTTGAAGTGGTGCGCCAGGTCCTGCACGCCGGGCCGGAACTCGTGGATCGCGTCGCGGTTGTCATCGCGGAACGTCCCGGCCCAGTGCTGCTGCGCCCAGTTGCCGGACGCCACGGCCCACGCCATCCGGCCGCCCGTCGTGCGCGACACGATGCGTCCCACCGCGCCGGTCCCGTCGCCGGGGCCGTTGTGGATGTAGCCGATCGAGTAGGAGACGACGTCCACGTCCTGCTCGACGAGGTAGTCCGCCGCCGCGGACATCTCCGTGACGGTGGAGAACGCGACGAGATACAGCTCCGCGCCGGGGGCGAGGCTGTGGATGATCTCCGCCGCGCGCCGGCCGTGCTCGCCGGAGCCCTCGAGGTTCTCGTCGGGCCGGAACGACCGGACGGTGACGGCCTTCGGCAGCGTCGTCCCGAGCGCCTGCTCGTAGCCGGCGAACCCGGTGTCGAGGATGGCGACCTTCACGCCGCGTCCGGTGAGGCCGCCCTCGCGCCAGCCGTCCGCACCGACCAGCGTGGTCGCGGCGAGCGCCTGCAGCGGGACGAAGAGGCCCGGGGGTTCCACGTTCACCAGGTCCGTGGCGCGCTCCAGGACGGGCACCGCGGCGGCGGGGACGAGCGCCTGGATGCGGTCGTCGCTGCGTACCTCGACCACGCCGCCCACCGAGGCGAGCAGCGCGTCAACCGCCGCCGCGTCGCCGGTACGGACGAGCTCCACGCGGGTGTCCGCGGCGCGGCCGGACATGGAGGACGACAGCCCCCCGGCGAGGGTCAGAGCGAGGGACAGCACGCCGAGGACGATGCCCCGACGCCACGAAGTGCGCATGTGCATCCCGTCGGGTGGACGGCTGCGTCAGTGGGAGGACGACCGTCGCGCCAGTCGCGAGTGTACCCGACTCCTGCGTAGGAGCAGGGCATCGCGCCACCGGGCGGCCCGCGCGGCGTCCAGCCGCGCGAGGTGCTCCACGTGCTCCAGCGCGCGCTCCACGATCGCCAGCGCGGCGGACAGGTCGCGTGCGTGTCGCTCGTAGTAGATCGCCAGTTCCTGGTACGCGCGCTGCGCGGGCGCCCCCGGCCGCTCGGCCACCTCGTGCCAGAGCGGTGCGGCGAGGTCACGGCGGCCGGCGGCCTTGTGCAGCGCGGCGAGGCGCATGAGCGCCTCCACCTCGCGCGCGGGCTGGGGGCGCGCCCCGCCCAGCGTCGCGACGGCCCGCTCCAGGTGCGCACGGGCCTCCTCGTGCTCGCCGCGCCGCGCGAGCAGCCGCCCGGCCGCCAGCGCGTGCACGCCCTCCGCGCCACCGTCGCGCTCCGCCATCCCGGCGAGGCGCGCGGTGAGCGCGGCCAGCGCCACCACGTCGCGCTCGTTGTGCTCGATGATCGGGATGAGCATCCGTGCGTCACCGGTGCGCAGGAAGCGGAAGTACCACCCCGGCGCCTCTGCCCCCGACGCCTCCGAGGGCGGCCGCGTCATGCCGAGCACCGCGTACTCGAGCTCCACCAGCCGACAGGAGGGCAGCAGCCCGCGATACGCGATGCGCGCGGGCATGAGCAGGTCCAGGTGGCGAAGCGCCTCGAAGCCGCCGCGCCGGCGGTGCATCGTCGCGCGCCCGTCCAGCATCGGCGCGTCGAACATGCGGCCGTTGTAGGTGACCAGCACCGGGTCTTCGTCGCGCAGCCCGGCGTCCTCGATCAGCGCCTCCAGCAGCGACGCCTCCGCGGGCGGCGACGGCGCGATGTACTGGCGCAGCACGAACTCGGCACCCTCCACGCGCCCCGTGGCGACGAGGAACGCCATCGCTCCCGCCCCGCCGAGGCCGGTGGTCTCGATGTCGAGGAACAGCAGGTCCTCGATCGCCGCGTCCTCCAGCTCCGCGTCGGGCGCCAGCCGCACGAGCGGCGCGCCGGCGAGCGCGGGCAGCGCACCGAGGTCGAACGCCTCGCCGGTCGCGACCAGGTGCGGCGGCGCGGCCAGCGGGCGGCGCACCTCGCGCACCACGCAGGTGCCGCTCTCCGTCACGCGCAGCCGCGCGCCCGGCATCTCCTCCAGCGCGACCGGGCCCGCGCGGCGCGGCCCCGCGCCGTCGGCGCGATCGCGTGCGTTGCGGAACGTCTCCGCGCGCACGTCCTCGTGTGGGTAGACCTCGGACGCCTCGAGGCCCCCGCCCACGCGCGGGACGTACACGGGCGCCGCGGGCCCGCGCGGACGCGGCGAGCGCGATTCGATCTCGCGGATGAGCGCGCGCAGCCGCTCGCGCACCGCCGGGTCCGTCCCGGGGCGCGCCGAGGTGGCCGGCGACGGCTCCGCGAACGTCGTCACGCGCCTGCCTCGGACGGTTGCGCGGCAAGCGACGCGGCGAGGATGCGGAGCGCCGCCTGCGCGCTCGCCTTCACGCCGGCGCCCGGCGCGGGCGCGGGGCCCACGCAGCCCGGGCAGCCCTCGTAGCAGCCGCACTCGTCGACGAGCCCGCGCGCGATCTCCACCAGGCGCGCGGTCTCGGTGAACAGGCGCTCACCGAAGCCGACGCCGCCGGGGATCGACTCCCACAGGAAGATCGTCGGCAGCCCGGTGTGCGGCGAGCGCACCTGCGTGGAGAGGTGCAGGTCGCGCGGGTCGCACATCAGGAGCATCGGCGCGACGTTGCGGAGCACGGCGCCCACGCCCTGCAGCGCACCCTCGACGTCCGCCGCGCCCTCGAGGCCCCCGGCCTGCGTGTCGAGCGCGACCCAGAAGGCGCCGGTGTGCAGGTCGTCCTGCGGCAGCCGGATCTTGCCCCAGCCGATGTTCTCGTGCGTGTGCAGGCGGATCTTCTTGAACAGCGTGGCGAGGTACGTGACGGCCACCTCGCCGTGGCCGCGCACGACACCGGCGACGGGCGGCGTGGCGTCCCACTCGTCGATCACCTTCAGGTCCACCGCCAGGTGGCCGTCCGTGTAGTAGTCCACGTCCACGCGGCGCACGTACGCCTTCAACTCCTCCCAGTCGAGGTAGTCCACGTGGTACTGACGTCCGTCGTGCACGTAGATCGCCTCATCGTGGACCAGCGTCATCGCGCTCGGCCGGTCGATCTCGCCGATGACCCGCGCGGGCGGGCCACTGTCGATGATCACGACGTTCTGCTCCGCGCCCTGTCGCAGCGACACCTCCTCCGCGGGGAATGCCTCGCTGCTCCAGTACGTGCGCGGGCCGGCGCGGTGCACCATGCCCGTCTCATCCAGGGCGTCGATCAGCGCGCCGGTGCGCGCGCCCAGCGCGTCGTGCTCGTCGGCTTCCACGGGCAGCTCGAAGACGGCGCACTTCACGTGCTCCACGGCGACCACGGGGTTGTCCGGGTCGATCAGCCCGGCCTCGATCGACTCGCCCAGCAGGTACTCCGGGTGCGCCATGACGTACTGGTCCAGCGGCGACGAAGAGGCGACGAGCACCGCGAGCGAGGGCGTGTGCCGCCGTCCCGCGCGGCCCATCTGCTGCCACAGACTGGCGATCGTGCCGGGGTAGCCCGCCAGCACGGCCGCATCGAGCCCGCCGATGTCGATGCCGAGCTCGAGCGCGTTGGTGCCGACGACGGTGCGCAGGCGTCCCTCGCGCAGCGCCGCCTCGATCTCGCGGCGCTCCTGCGGCAGGTAGCCGCTGCGGTAGCCGCGCACCAGGTCGTCGCCGGCGTCCGGGTACGCGCCGTGTCGCGTCTCGCGCAGGTACTGCGTCAACTCCTCGACGCGCGTGCGGCTGCCGCCGAACACGATCGTCTGCGCCCCGGCGGCCTGCAGCCGCGAGGCGACGTCCACCGTGGCGTTCACCACGCCCTTGCGGATGCCGAGCTCGCGGTTCACCACCGGCGGGTTGTAGAGCGCGATCGTGCGCGGGCCGCGCGGCGCGCCGTTGTCGTCCACGAGGTCGACGGGCCGCCCGGTCAGCTTCGACGCCAGTTCCTGCGGGTTGGCGATCGTCGCGGAGCAGCAGATGAACACGGGATCGGAGCCGTAGAAGCGGCAGATGCGCAGCAGTCGGCGCAGCACGTTGGCGACGTGCGACCCGAAGACCCCGCGGTACGTGTGCAGCTCGTCGATGACGATGTAGCGGAGGTGCTCGAACAGCCGCACCCACTTCGTGTGGTGGGGGAGGATGCCGGTGTGCAGCATGTCGGGGTTCGTGATCACCACGTGCCCGGCGGTGCGCACCGCGCGCCGCGCGTTGGGCGAGGTGTCGCCGTCGTAGGTGAAGGCGCGCACGTCCAGCTCCGCCTCGGTGACGATGCCGTGCAGCTCGTTGAGCTGGTCCTGCGCCAGCGCCTTCGTCGGGAAGAGGTACAGCGCGCGCGCCTGCGGGTCGTCGAGGATCGCCTGGAGCACGGGCGCCGTGTAGCAGAGCGTCTTGCCGGAGGCGGTGGGCGTGACCACCACCTGGTCGCGCCCCGCCAGCGCGCCCGCGATCGCCGCCGCCTGGTGCGTGTACGGCGCATCGATCCCTCGACGCCCCAGCGCCTGCACGATGCGCGGGTCGAGCGGGGCGGGCCACGGCGCGGTGCGCGCGGGCTCGGCCGGCAGCGTGTGCCACGCGACGAAGTTGGGGGCGAGGCGCGGGTCGGACCGGAGCGCCTCGATCGCCGCGCTGACCGCGCCGGCGGGACGTTCGAGGGTGGTCATGGGCGGGCTCCGTTCCGGACACACGTTCGGTACGTATGTTCTACGAGAACCTACCGCAGCGGGGCGCGGCCGGTCAAACCTCGGCCGACCCGCGGGAACCTCGGCGAATCACCCCCTGCACGGTGGGGGATTGTGCGCGGCGACACGCATGCGAATCACGAACGTTGTACGGTGCCGCCTCTCCAGACGGGCTGCCCGAAGGGAGGCAGACGATGACCGAATTCGAGTCCCACCTCGAGGAAACGCGCGTCCGGCGGCTGGTGGATGGCGCGGCGGAGTGCCTGCACCTCGCGCTGCGGCCGCTGCCCGAGTCCGACGGCTACGTCTGCGAGGCCTGCCACCGGGAGCTGAGCGCCCTGGAGGCGCAGGAGATCTGCAGCGAGGCGGCCGTCCGGGTCTTCGGCGACCGGGCCTGACCCGGGGCGTTCCCAGCCGGACGCGGGCGCGCTACGCTCGGGCGGCCTCTCCACCTCGGGAGGGAGCAGGGAGCCGCCCATGT
>JBFWQJ010000094.1:0-10743 GCA_050249515.1 Dehalococcoidia bacterium
CCGGCAGCGCGGCGGGCGTGGGGAGCGCGTGGGCCTCGGTGCGTTCCGCCGGACGCGACGACCATCGAACTGCCATGGGATCCTCCGCTACCCGCGCGGGCGGGGTACTGCTGACACTGCCGAGGCTAGGGAGCGCAGATGTCACCTCCGTGACCCGCGGGTGAAGGTCGCGTGTCCACTCGGCTTCACGCCCCTTGCTCGCATATCTCGCGCATGAGAAGCGTGTGTTTCGTCCCCACCGGCGCGCACCGCACGCTGCGAAGATGGGGGCATGGACGACCCGGACCGCATCGCCCGCATCGTCGCCGCGCGCTACGCGTGCGCCGTCGCGCGTATCCAGGCCGCCCCGCGCGGGTGGACCGGCGAGACGTACCTGGTCACCACCGCCCGAGGCGAGCGCCTCTTCGCCAAGCACATCCGCGCCGATCGGCTGCCGCCCGCCGCCCTCCCCGCGCTCCCCGTGCTGCAGGCGCTGCATCGCGCCGGTGTCCGGGGGCTCGCGGCGCCGGTGCCCTCGACCTCCGGCGCGCTGCACGAGGACACGGGGGACGGCGTGCTGGTGCTGTTCGAGCACATCGACGGCGTGCAGACGGAGGGGGGCGACCCCACCGGGCTGGGCGACCTCGTGGCGGCGGTGCACCGGCAGCCGGTCCCCACCGGCGTCACGCCGCTTCGCGAGACCTTCGTCGTCACCTTCGGGGACGCGCTCTGGGCAACCGTGGAGCGGGCGGCGCGGGGGACGGGGGACGAGGTCGCGCGCGGGCTGGCCGCGTTCCTCGCTGGGATCGCGCCGGACGTGCGTGCCGACTGGGCGGCGTTCCAGGCGATCACGGAGCGCTGCCGGGCCGCTTCGTTCGACCTCGTCATCACGCACGGCGACGTGCCGTGGAACGTGATGCGGGACGGCGGCGGCAGCCTCCACCTCATCGACTGGGACGAGCTGCTGCTCGCGCCGGCCGAGCGCGACCTCTGGTTCTTCCTCGATCAACCCGCGTTCATGGCGGCGTATCGCGCGCGACGCGGCGGTGGCGACGTGGACGCGCTGGCCGCCGCCTACTACGTGCACCACCGCTACTTCGAGGAACTGCTCGCGTTCTCGCGCACGATCCTTGACGAGCCGGGCAGCACGAGGCGCGCGGAGTCGCTGGCCCTGCTGCGCGGCCCGTGGATCAGCGGCCTGCGCGCGCGGATCGCCTCGCTGCGCGAGGAGTAGCGCGGGCTACGCGCGGGGGGCGGGGAGGTGGCGCCGCAGGATCTTGAGCACCATCGACCCGGCGACGGTCGCGACCTCGTACTTCGCGGTCATCCCGATCAGCAGGTGTGCCTCCCACGGCGCGAGGCCGTAGTCGGTGCCGAGCCACGTCACCATGTCGCTCGTCGCCATCTGCAGACCCCGGTCGAGCGAGCTCGCGAACTCCGGCTGACTGCCGATCGACATCAGCGCCTCGTCGTTCTCCACGCGCGGGCAGCTCGGCGCCGCGCCCTTGCGTAGGCCGACCGTGAACTCGAGGTCCATCGAGGTCTCGACGGCGGTGCCCAGCGCCTCGCCGTCGCCCTGCAGGGCGTGGCCGTCGCCCACGAACAGGTACGCGCCCGGGTGGGAGACGGGCAGGACGACGGTCGCGCCCTCGCCGATCTCGTTGTAGTCGATGTTGCCGCCGTAGGCGCCGGAGGGTCCGGACGTCGGCGCGAAGTCACCGGCCGGGGCGACGCCGATGCAGCCGACCATCGGCTTCAGCGGGAACTCCAGGCGCGCCGTCTGCGGCGCGGGCTCGCGCAGCCGCACCACGCCCGCCTCGACGTCGATGTCCCACGGCACGATGTTGTCGCGCCCGGGGCGGATGAGGTCGGCCTTGTAGCTGCTGGAGTAGACGTGCTCCACCATCTCCGGGAGCAGCGCGATCAACCCGAGGCGGTACGTGCTCCAGCCCCAGTCGCGGTTGCAGCGCACCCGGTCGAAGCGCACCGTCAGCGCGTCGCCCGGCTCCGCGCCCTCGACGTAGAACGAGCCAGTGAGCGGGTTGCCGGGCTCCCCGCGGCGCTCCCCGTCGAAGTCCTGGCCGCCCGCGCACAGCGTCCTCGTGCGGACCGTGTCGCCGGGCGCGATCGTCGCGAGGACGGTGTTGCGATGCGAGAACGTGCGGTAGTACGTCTCCGCGACCACCTCGTGCGTCGTGCCCATGCCGGCCTCCTCGTGCTTCCGCTGGTCCCGTCATACACGAATTCGGGCCGTGGTGGATGCACCACCACGGCCCGAGGTTGCCTCGACCGTCCCTGGAGGTTCGTGACTCAGACGGTCGTCGCCAGTTGCGCGTGGGTCGGGACGCGGAGGTGGAAGTCCGTCACGCGCTGGTAGGCGTCCCCGGCCCTGAACACCGTCGCCTCGTCGAAGGCCGCGCCCACCAGCTGCATCGACAGCGGGAGCGGCAGCGGGCCCGCCGTGAAGCCGACCGGCAGCGCCATCGCCGGGAACCCGGCGAGGTTCCACGGCGCGGTGAAGCTCGGCTCGCCCAGCCTCCGCTCCGGGGTCATCGCGTCGCGCGGCGCGGCCGGGCCGACGGAGGTGGGCATCGCCAGGACGTCGACAGACTGGAAGAGCTTCGCCACCTCCGCCTTGAAGACGGAGCGGAACCGCTGCGCCTGCACGTAGTCCGCGCCGCTGTAGAGGACACCGCGCGCCAGCTGCTGCGCGGTGTAGCGGCCGTAGTCGTCGTAGCGCGTGTCCAGGTCGTTGTGGTGGTACGCGGATGCCTCGCTCCACATGATGATCTGGTTCGCGTCCTTCGACTCCGCGGCGTACGGCACCGTGACCTCCGAGATCACCGCGCCCATGCCCTCCAGCACCTTCACCGCCGCCAGGATCGCCGCCTTCGTGTCGGCGTCCAGCATCGGGTTCTCCATGAAGTAGCCCATGGCGACGCCGATGCGCATGCCTCGGACGGTGCCGTCCAGGCCGGCGGTGTAGTCGGGGACCGGAAGGTCGACGGTGGTCGGGTCCTTCGGGTCGTAGCCGGCCATGGCGTTCAGCATGAGCGCGCAGTCGTACGCGGAGCGGGCCATGGGGTTGATGCCGTCCAGGCTGTAGCCCAGCGGCACGCACCCGAACTTGGACACGCGCCCGAACGTCTGCTTCATCCCCGTGCCGCCGTTCACGGACGACGGGCCGCGCGTCGACCCGCCGGTGTCCGTGCCGAACCCGCCGAGGACAAGCCCCGAGGCGATCGCGATGCCGGTGCCGGATGAGGAGCCCGCCGCGGTGCGCGGCAGGTCCCACGGGTTCTGCGGGATCGGGAAGGGCTTGTCCGGGTCCGGCGCGCCGTTCGCGAACTCGGAGAGCACCGTCTTGCCCACGAACACCGCGCCGGCCGCCCGCAGCTTCTCCACCACGGTCGCGTCGTAGCCCTCGCCCCACGCGCGGTCCAGGACGACGCTGTTCGCCGTGGTCGGCGCGGTCTTCGTCGCGATGATGTCCTTGGCCGCCATGGGGATGCCCTGCAGCGGGCCGCGGTCCACGCCGCCGGCGAAGAGCGCATCCGCCGCCGCCGCCTCCTCCATCGCGACCTCGGGCATGACGGTGATGAAGGCGCCGAGCGTCGGGTTGAGCGCCTCGATCTTGTCGAGGTGCGCGCGGGTGAGCTGCGCGCTGGTGATCGAGCCGGCGCGCAGCGCGGCGGCCGCGTCCTTGATCGTGATCGGCATGTCCATCGGGGCGTCCTTCCGGGCGGGCAGTGGTCGAGGCGGGACGCGTCGCATCGTCCGGCGGCGCGGTTTCCCGGACGTGACCTGTCTGTGAAGCGCCGATGAAGATGCGGTCACGGCGCGACTGCGGATCGCGGACACCACGCAGACCCCGCTGAAACATCCTCGCGACCGAGGCCGGCCATCACGCTCCGACATGGCTCCGATGTCGATCGCGCGGCAATCCGCGCGACGGGGCATCGCAACGGGAAATGTATCTCGGGTCAACGAGCCGGAAACCAACGCCCGCTAGCGTGCGCTCACCAGCAGCGAGGAGCGCGACCATGACCACGACCGACATCCCCGACACGATCTCCCTGGCGAACACCGTCTCCACCTTCGAGCTCACGACGGCGAGCATCGCCGACATCAACGCGGCGTTCGATGCGGGCGCCCTCACGTCCGAGCAGCTCGTCGAGATGTACCTCGCGCGCATCGCGGCGTACGACGAAGCCGGGCCGAAGATCAACGCGGTGCTCGCGCTGAACGCGGACGCCCTCGCGACGGCGCGCGCGCTGGACGAGGAGCGCGCGGCCAGCGGTCCGCGCTCTCCGCTGCACGGCATCCCGGTGATCCTGAAGGACGTCTTCGACACGGCTGACATGCCGACGACCGGCGGCTACGTGCCGCTGGACGGCGTGAAGCCGACGAAGGACGCCACCGTCGTCGCCCGGCTCCGCGCCGCCGGCGCGATCATCCTCGCGAAGGTGAACCTGAGCGACTGGTTCGGGAACCCCGACACCATGGCCAGCAGCACGCTGGGCGGCTCCACGCTCAACCCATTCGCCCTGGACCGCACGCCCGGGTGGTCCAGCGCCGGGACGGGCGCGGGCCTCGCCGCGCACTTCGCGACCGTCGGTCTGGGGAGCGAGACCGGCTTCTCGATCCGCACCCCCACCAGCGACAGCAACCTCTTCGGCCTGTCCACCACCTCCGGCCTGATCAGCCGCGCCGGGCAGATGTGGTCCTACATCACCGGCGAACGAGGCGGCCCGATGGCGCACAGCGTCTACGATCTGGCCGTGACGCTGGACGTGATCGCCGGCTTCGACAGCGACGACCTGTGGACGGCGAACAGCCTGGGCAAGATGCCGCTCACGCCGTACGTCAGCTTCCTGGACGCGAACGGCCTGAAGGGCGCGCGTGTGGGCGTGTTGAAGGAGGCGTGGGACTTCTCCCCCGTCGACCCCGAGGTCATCGACATGGCGAAGCAGGCGATCGGCGTGTGGAGCGAGCACGGCGCGGTGGTCATCGACCCCGTCTCGCTGGGCATCGACCTGCCGGGGTACCTGGCGAACAACGGCTTCCCGGCGCGCTTCGAGCGCATCGCCGCGGTGCAGCAGTACCTGGACCGGCACGGTGCGGAGTACCCGATCAAGACGGCGCGCGCGCTGCTGCTGGACCACCCCGGCGTCCCGGAGCGCCCCGCGGACCGCGAGCAGCTCGAGGCGCCGATCGACCTCGACCGCGACCCGCGCTACCGCGCGGCGCTGGAGGGCAAGGCGAAGCTGCGCGAGGCGGTGGTCGGGCTGATGGACCGCTACGGCCTGGATGCGCTCATCTACCCGCACAAGCTGCACGGCCCGCTGCCGATCGGCCCGAAGGATGACCCGGAGCGTGCGTACAAGCCGAACCAGATGAGCCCGCTGACCGGCCTGCCCGCGTTCATCGTGCCCATGGGGTTCACCCCGCGCGGCGGGCTGCCCGTCGGGCTGGAGATCCTGGGCCGGCCGTGGAGCGAGCCGACGCTGATCCGGCTCGCGAGCGGGTTCGAGGCGGTGACGGACAACCGGCGCGTGCCTGACAGCACGCCGTCGCTGCCCGGCGAGCAGTTCACGTACTAGCGCGAGGGGCGCGGGCGCCGGGCATGGCGGGCGCGCCCCTCGAGCGGAAGGACACGGCGTGCAGCTCAGCATGGCGCCCGCGCGTCGCATCGCGGAGCCGTTCGAGGCGCCCGGCTACCGGGCGCTCTGGCTGGGCGCTGTGCTGGCCGCGACGGCGCAGTGGATCGACCGGGTGGCGGTCGGCTGGTACATCTTCCACGTCACCGATTCGGCGTTCCTGACGTCCGCCGCCGTCTCCGCCCAGATGGGGCCGGGATTCTTCATCGGCCCCGTGGCCGGGGCGATCTCGGATCGATCATCGCGCCCCGCGGTCCTCGCCGCCGGCATCGGGCTCCGCTGCTGCACCATCGTCGCGATGGCGCTCCTCGTGTTCAGCGAGGTGCGCGAGGTGGCGTTCATCTTCCTCCTGCTCGCGCTCGGCGGTGTCGGCCAGTCGATGCTGTTCGCGTCACAGCAGACGTTGATGGCGGACCTGGTCGGGACGGAGCGCCGGGCGCGCGCGGTGAGTCTCGTCTCGATCGGGCAGCGCCTCGTTGCGGCCGGAGGCGCGGTGGGCAGCGGCGTGCTCGTGGGCACGCTCGGCCCGACGGCCGCGCTGTCGGTCGCGGCGGTCGCGACGGCGCTCGCCACGGCCTCGTACCTCACGATCCGCGACCCGCGGACGGCGCGCCCGGCGGGCTCCGCCTCGCTGTTCGCCGAGACGGTGCGCGGGCTCCGCGTCGTCGTGCGCGTCCCGCTGGCGGCGATCCTGCTGGGGATGATGGTCGTGGTCGAGGTCTTCGGCTTCTCGTTCTTCGCGCTGGTGCCGGTCATCGCCACGCGCGTCGTAGAGGTGGGGCCGGCCGGCCTCGGCGGCCTGAACGCCGCGACGTCTATCGGCGGTGTTCTGGGCCTCGTGCTGTTCGCGGCGTACTCGGACCGGCTGCGCCTCGGCGTCCTGTTCCTGTGCGTCTTCAGCGCCTTCGGGGTGCTGATGGTCGTCGTCGGCTCTGCCGGCTGGTACCTCGTCGCGCTCGCGGCGGCGGCCGGCATCGGGTGCTGCGCGGCGCTCATCGACGCGCTCGAGTGGATCCTGCTCCAGCAGAGCGTGCCCGAGGCGCTGCGCGGTCGTGCGCTCGGTTCGTGGAACGTCGCGATCGGCTTCGGCTGGATCGTCGGCCCGTTGGCGCTCGGCGCGCTCGCCGATGCGACCACCATCTCCTTCGCGTTCGCACTGTCCGGGAGCATCGTCATCGCCACCGGCGCCACGGCATCCGTGGTGTCGTCCCGGTTGCGCCGCGCGTAGGGGGCGTTCCGGACGCCGCTACAGCAGCAGCGCGACCGGGAAGCGTCCGAGGACGTCGTCCAGGCGCAGCGTCCCCTCGGCCGTCGGGATGACCTCCACGCCGGTGAAGGCGTCGCGGAAGGGGCGCGCCGGGAGTGTCGCGGGCAGGGTGAGCGCGGTGTCGCCCCACGCGGGCGACCACCACGACGCCTCGCCCGGACGCGTCAGGCTCATCGACAGCCGGGGGACCGCGACGAGCGCCGACGCCTGCGGCGTGGCGCGCGCGAACGCGACGACCTGTGCGGCGCGCGTCCCCTGGACCTCGATCGGCACGTAGTCGCCCTCGAGGAACAGCGCCGGCGCCGCCTGGCGCGCGCGGAGCATGCGGGCGAGCACGTACTGCTTCACCGCGCCGCCGGGCCAGTCCGCGAGCAGCCCCGCCGCGATCTCGGCGTCCCCGGGGCCGGGCGGCGGCAGCGCGTCGAGGAACGCCTCCAGTGCGACGTAGTCCACGGCGCGCCGGTTGTCCGGGTCCACGAGTCCGAAGTCCCAGCGCTCACGCCCCTGGTACACGTCGGGCACGCCGGGCGCCGCGATCTGCAGCGCGAGCATCGCGAGCCCGCTCACGGCCCCCGCGGGCGCGATCCGCGCGACGAACGCCGCGAGCTGCTCCAGGAACGCGCCGCTCCGCGCGGGATCGAGGATGCGCGTGACGAACGCCCCCAGCGCCGCCTCGTACGCCTCGTCGCCGCCGATCCACGCGGTGCGTTCGCCCGCCTCGCGCGCCGCCTTCACCGTGTACTCGCGGATGCGCTCGGCGAACTCGGCGTCCCCCCCGGCGGCTCCAGGGGGCCAGCACCCGACGAGGGTCTGGTAGAGCGTGTACTCGTCGTGGCGATGGATCGGCGGCGTCGCGCCGCTGCGGTTCAGCGCATGCCACTCCTCCACCGCCGCGCCCCAGTCGTCGGCCACCTCGGTCAGCACGTTGAGGCGCGCGCGCATGTCCGGCCCGCGCTTGTGGTCGTGCGTCGCCAGGGTCGTCATCGTCGCCGGCCACCGCCGATGCTGCTCCGCGCGCATCGCGTGGAAGCCGCCGGAGCTCTCGCTGCTCTGGTCGGGCGCACTGCCCACCGCGTTCGCGGAGGCGAGGGGGATGTAGCGGTAGAGCGCGCAGTCCTCGAGCCCCTTCGCGGCGACGGCGGGCATGAGCTGCTGTAGTGCGAGCACCGCTTCCAGCGTCTCCGCCGGCGGCGTGGAGAGCAGCCGCCGCGCCGCGTCCACCGCGACGGGGTCGAGGCCGGGGGCGGCCGCGCGCGCGGCGGCCATCGCCGCGTGCAGCGCACTCGGCGCGCCGGGGTCGGGCGTCTCCGGCGTGTGGTACGTGCGGTACACCGGCAGCGAGGCGAGCAGCGCTCGTACCGCCTCGTCGAACGCGGCGGCGTCGATGTCCGCGAACGCCGGCGCCGCCGCCGTGCGCAGCCGCTCGATCGTCACCGCGAAGCGCCCCGCGAGCGCGCCGTCGATGATCTCGCGCCGCGCGGCGAACGCGATGTCGAGGTACGGCTCCTCGCGGCCGGTCAGCCGGCGGTACGCCGCGACGATCGCACCCTCCTGCTCGTGGTCGATGAACAGGCCGTTGACCTCGTTCAGGAAGTCGTAGCCCGTGGTGCCGTGCGTCGCCCAGCCCTCCGGCAGTGCCTCGTCCCGCGCGAGGATCTTCTCGACCACCGTGTAGACGGCCGCGCCCGTCGCCCCGTCCGCGTCGCCGCCGGTGGCGACGCGCAGCCGTTCGAGGTAGCCCGCCGGGTCCGCGAGCCCGTCGATGTGGTCGATGCGCAGGCCGGTGATCGCGCCCGTTCTGACCAGCTCGATGATCTTCGCGTGCGTCAGGTCGAAGACCTGCGGGTCCTCCTGCCGCACGCCGATCAGCGTGTCGATCTCGAAGAAGCGACGCGCGTTGACCTGCGGCTTGCCTTCGCGCCAGAACACCAGCCGGTAGTGCTGCGCATCCAGCAGGTCATGCAGCACCTCGATCCCCTCGGGCGAGGTGCGGCGGGCGTGCAGGTCGGTCGCGCGCCACCCCGTCGTCTCCAGCGTGCCGGGCGCGAGCGGGAGGACGCGGTCGTAGTAGCGCAGCCGAGCGCCGTCCTCGGCCTCCTCGACGCCGATCTCGCCGCGCGCGAGCACCGCGTCCAGCGAGTCGCCGAGGATCGCGAGCAGCACGCGCCCCCGCACCGCCGGATCGGGCACGTCCCAGTCGATGTCGAACACCGGGGCGTAGTGGGAGCCGCGCCCGTGCCGCAGCACGTCCTCCCACCACAGGTTCGCGCCATCCGCGACACCCATGTGGTTGGGCACGATGTCCACGATCAGTCCGAGGCCGAGCCGCCGGAGCTCCTCGGAGAGCCGGCGGAAGGCGTCCGCGCCGCCCAGGTCGTCGCTGATGCGCGTCGGGTCGATGACGTCGTAGCCGTGGGTGCTGCCGGGCGTCGCCTGCAGGATCGGCGAGACGTAGACGTCCGTGACCCCGAGCGCCACGAGGTACGGCAGCCGCGCGCGCAGCGCGTCGAAGTCGAACTCCCGCCGGAGCTGGATGCGGTACGTGGCCAGGGGGATGCGCGCCGCCATCTCGCGCCCTCAGGCCGCCCGCGCGCGCAGCAGCACGGCGCCCGGCCGACGGAACGCGAGCCGCACACGCGCGGCCGCGAGGTCGCTTCCCGCGAGGTCGACCGGGAGCGCGTCGGGCGCGAACACCTCGTCCTCGGTCGTCAGCGCCACCTCCCACGAGCCGGAGACTCCGCTCCGCGCCGCCAGGTCGATCTCCACGCTCGCCGAGCCGCGCAGGCAGGCGACCGTAGCGAAGGCATCCGCACCCGCGCGGCGCACGAGGACGACCGTGGCGCGCTGCTGGTCGTCGTCTGGCGCGAATGCCTGCTGCGTCGCCTCGGCGGACCAGCGGAGCGCGGGCTCCTCGCGGCGCAGCGCGAGCAGTGCGCGGTACAGCCGCAGCATGGAGGCGTGCGGCTCGCGGTCGCGCTCCGACCAGTCGAGGCGGCTCGCGCGGAACGTCTCGACGGCCTGCGGGTCGGGGATCGTCTCACCGGCGAACGTGCTCCACGCCGCGAACTCGCGTCGCCGCCCCGCCGTGACCAGCCGGCCGAGCTCCTCGTGGTGGTCGCTGAAGAAGAGGAACGGCGTGCTCGCGGCCCACTCCTGGCCCATGAACAGCATGGGCGTCGCGGCGGAGGTGAGCAGCAGCGCCGAGGCCGCCCGCACCGCCTCGATCGGCGCGTCGTGGTGCAGGCGCTCGCCGAGCGCGCGGTTCCCCACCTGGTCGTGGTTCTGGATGCAATGGCCGAAGCGCGGCAGCGGGATGCCGGTCGGGTCGGTGCCGCGCGCGCGGCCCCAGTGCTCGGACCACTCGCCCGCGTACAGCCATCCGCGCGTCAGCTCCGTCGCGAGGTCGCGCGTGGAGCCTCGATAGTCGCGGTAGTAGCCCTCGTGGTCGCCGGCGATGATGCGCCGCAGTTCGTGGTGGAAGTCGTCCGCCAGCACCTCGTCGAAGCCGTAGCCGCCGTCCGCGCGCGGCCGGATGACGAGATCGAGGTTCCGCGAGTCCTCCGCGATCAGGTACGGACGCACGCCCTCCCGGGCCCCCGCGCGCACCCGCTCCGCCCACTCCGCGAGGAAGTGCAGCGGGCTGTCGTCCTTCAGCTCGTTCGTCGCGTCCAGCCGGAAGCCGTCCACGTGGTACTCGTGCAGCCAGTGCAGCGCGATCTCGATGAACGTCGCGCGCACCTCGGCGCTGCCGGGGCCGTCGAGGTTGATCGCGGCGCCCCACGGCGTCTCGTGGCGCTCCGTGTAGTACTGGCGCGTGTACGCGCCCTGGTACGCGCC
>JBFWQJ010000095.1:0-10733 GCA_050249515.1 Dehalococcoidia bacterium
AGTTCGACCTCGCCGCGCCCGGCCTGACGATGCTCGAGACCTCGTTCGGGCTATGCATGAGGCTGGTGCACGACGGCCACCTCACAGTGCCCACGCTCGTCGAGCGCCTGACGATCGGGCCGGTGCGCGCGTGGGGCCTGGACCGCCGCGCGGGGCTCGAGGGCATCGGGACGCTCGCCCCCGGCGGCATCGGCGACGTCGCGCTGCTGGACCCGAACGCAGCGTGGACCGTCGACCCGGCCGCGTTCGCGTCGAAGGGGAAGAACACACCGCTGACGGGGCGGGAGTTGCGCGGAAGGGTCGTGGCCACGATCTTCGGCGGACGCCTCGTGCACGAAACGGATCGGGTGGTGGCCCTGTGACGTCTGTACGCCCGCCCGCCTGGCTCGTGCTGGCCGACGGCCGCGTGTTCGAGGGTGTCGGTGTCGGCGCCCCCGGTCACGCCACCGGGGAAGTCGTGTTCAACACCTCGATGATGGGGTACCAGGAGGCGCTGACCGACCCGTCCTACCGCGGCCAGATCCTCACGATGACCTATCCGCTGCAGGGCAACTACGGCACCAACCCGTTCGCGGACGAGAGCGCGGAGCTGCAGGTGCGCGGCTTCGTCGTGCGCGAGATGACGGACCTGCCGTCGCACTGGCGCTCCACCGCCACGCTCTCCGCATACCTCGAGGCGCGCGGCATCCCCGGCATCGCGGAGGTGGACACGCGCGCGATCACGCGTCACCTGCGCTCCCGCGGCGTGGTGATGGGCACGATCACGCGCGACGAGACGCCGGAGCAGGCGCTGGCGCGGCTGCACAGCGAGCCGGACTACGCCGGACTGGACTACGTGTCCGAGGTCTCCACGAAGAGCGCGTACGACTTCGCCGACCCGGCGGTCGCGCTGGGCGCCTCGCCCGAGGGCGGTCCCGCCCCCCACGTCGTCGTCCTCGACCTGGGCGTGAAGCGGAACATCATGCGGCTGCTGCGGCAGCGTGGCTGCAACATCACCGCCGTGCCGCACACCACGGACGCCGAGACGATCCTGTCGATGAAGCCGGACGGGGTGCTGATCTCGCCGGGCCCGGGCGACCCGATGCTCCTCGACCACGTCGCCACGACGGCGCGCGGGCTGATCGGCCGGACGCCGATCATGGGGATCTGCCTGGGTCACCAGGTGATCGGCCGCGTCTTCGGCGCGTCCACGTACAAGCTGAAGTTCGGCCACCGCGGCGCGAACCACCCCGTGCGCGACGAGGTCACCGGACGCGTCTACATCACCTCGCAGAACCACGGGTTCGCGGTGGACGGCGACCATCTGCAGGCGGACGCGCGCGTCAGCCAGCTCCACCTGAACGACGGGACGGTGGAGGGGCTGGCTCACGCGACGGAGCCCGTCTTCACCATCCAGTACCACTCGGAGGCCTCGCCCGGTCCGAACGACACCGAGTTCCTGTTCGACCGCTTCCTCGCGAACGTCCGGGGCGGCGCCCCCGCGTACACGGGGCGCGGGTAATGGGGGCCGCCGCCGTGGCCGTGCAGGCCGGCTACTGGGAGCGCTGGGAGCAGCAGTCGACCGGCTGGAAGGCCGCGATCCAGTTCCTGCACCCCTTCGGCCGCGACCACGCAGACGCCTTCGCGCCCCTGGCGCCGCTGTTCGACGCGCTCCGTGCGCTCCGCGGCGTCGAGGTGCCCCCGGTCGAGTGGCTGCACACGACGTGGCTGCACCTGGGCTTCCTGCGCGCCGACGACATCATGTGGTCGCAGGTGGAGACGTACTACGTCAGCGCCGCGCCGCGCCTGCGCCGCATCGAGCCGCGCGCGGTGCGCCTCGGTGGCATCGCGCTGAGCGAGGACGGGCGCGTGACGCTGGGCGTGGACGACGGCGGGCTGTTCCGCGACGCGCGCCGGCAGGCGGCGATCGGCGCGATGAAGGCGCGCGAGGCGCTGCAGGCCGACCCGGCGACGGGCCCGGACGGCGACGCGTTCGTCCCGACGATCGACCTCGCGTTCCTCGACGCCACCGCGAGCGAGGGCGCCGTGCTCCAGGCGATCGAGGCCTACCGTGACCTCGCGCTGCCGGAGGTCACACCGACGCACCTGATGCTGGCGCGCGTCGCCGCGCTGCCGGAGCAGCACTACGCACCACTGGACATCGTCGCCGAGGTCCCGATGCTCGGCGCGGCGCACCGCGGGGGGTACCACAACTGAACCCGGACATGAGCGCACAGACGACGACTCCGCCCGTGCACGAGAAGCCGCGCTCCGTGCTGATCATCGGCAGCGGCCCGATCGTGATCGGGCAGGCGGCCGAGTTCGACTACGCCGGCACGCAGGCGTGCAAGGCGATGCGCGAGGAGGGCATCCGCTCGATCCTCGTCAACTCGAACCCGGCGACGATCATGACGGACGAGGGCGTGGCGGACGTCACGTACATCGAGCCCCTCACGGTGGAAGTGGTGGAGCGGATCATCGCGCGGGAGCGCCCGGACGCCCTGCTGCCGACGCTGGGCGGCCAGACCGGCCTCAACCTCGCGATGGACCTCGCGGAGGCCGGCGTCCTGGAGAAGTACGGCGTGCGGATGCTCGGGTCGAACATCCGCACCATCAAGCTCGCGGAGGACCGGCAGGCGTTCCGCGACCTGCTGACCGAGATCGGCGAGCCGACGCCGCAGTCCTCGATCGTGGAGACGTGGGAGGACGCGCGCGCGGCCGTGGAGCAGATCGGCCTGCCGGCGGTGATCCGCCCGGCGTACACCCTGGGCGGCACGGGCGGCGGCGTCGCCCACACGCCCGAGGAGTTCGAGCGCATCGCAAAGGGCGGCCTCGCCGCGTCGCCGATCCACCAGATCCTCGTCGAGCAGTCGCTGCTCGGCTGGAAGGAGCTGGAGTACGAGGTGATGCGGGACGCGAACGACACCTGCATCATCATCTGCAACATGGAGAACCTGGACCCCATGGGCGTCCACACCGGTGACTCCATCGTCGTCGCACCCTCGCAGACGCTCTCCGACCGTGACCACCAGATGCTGCGCAACAGCGCGCTGAAGATCATCCGCGCGCTGGGCATCGAGGGCGGCTGCAACGTGCAGTTCGCGCTGGCGCCTCGGCCGGACGTGGTGGACTGGGCCGGCTCGGACGACCAGGCGCAGCCGCTGCCGTACCACGTGATCGAGGTGAACCCACGCGTCTCGCGCTCCTCGGCGCTGGCATCGAAGGCAACGGGCTACCCGATCGCTCGCGTCGCCGCGAAGATCGCGATCGGCAAGTCGCTGCACGAGATCCAGAACTCCGTGACGCAGCGCACCACCGCCGCGTTCGAGCCGGCGCTGGACTACGCCGTGGTGAAGATCCCGCGCTGGCCGTTCGACAAGTTCGGCGCGGGCGACCGGCACCTGGGCACGCAGATGAAGGCGACCGGCGAGGTGATGGCGATCGACCGCACCTTCGAGGGCGCGCTGCAGAAGGCGATCCGCTCGCTGGAGTTCGGCCAGCGCAGCATCCTGTGGGCGCACCCGGACTGGGACGACCACCCCCCGCTGGACGCGACGGACGAGCGCATCTGGGCGCTCATCACCTCGATCCGCCGCGGCCGCACCCCCATGGAGGTCGCCCGCGAGTGCGGCGTCGACCCGTGGTTCCTTGAGCGCTTCGAGCGGCTGGTGGCGATGGAGCGGCGGCTGCTGTCCGAGGAGCTGACGCCCACGCTGCTCCGGCAGGCGAAGCGCCTCGGCTTCGCGGACAAGGACATCGCCACGCTCGCCGACCGCCTGCCGGACCAGGTGCGCGCGCTCCGCGACGAGTGGGGCATCCGCCCGGCGTACAAGATGGTGGACACCTGCGCCGCCGAGTTCGACGCGGTCACGCCCTACTTCTACTCCACGTACGAGGAGGAGAACGAGGCGATCGCGGAGAGCGACCGGGAGCGCATGCTGGTCATCGGCTCCGGTCCGATCCGCATCGGGCAGGGGATCGAGTTCGACTACTGCTCCGTCCGCGCGGCGCGCGCGCTGCAGGAGGCCGGGGTGCTCTCGATCCTCGCCAACTCCAACCCGGAGACGGCCTCCACCGACTTCGACACCTCGGACCGCCTCTACTTCGAGCCGCTGGACGAGGAGTCCGTGCGCGACCTGCTGGAGAACGAATCGCTGGACGGCGAGGCGCCCGCCTCGATCGTGCAGTTCGGCGGGCAGACGGCCGTGAACATGGCGCGCCCGCTGCACACCGCGGCGCTCCCGATCGCCGGCTCGTCGGCCGAGACGATCGACCTGGCCGAGGACCGCGGGCGCTTCGAGGCGATCCTGTCCAGCCTCGACATCCCGCAGCCGCCCGGCGCGGCCGTGCGGACGCTGGAGGAGGCGCTGTCGACGGCGGCGGCGATCCGCTATCCCGTGCTCGTGCGCCCCTCCTACGTCCTCGGCGGCCGCGCGATGGAGGTGGTGCAGGACGCGAACGAGCTGGTCCGCTACTTCGGCGCCGCGCTGGCAGAGAACACCGGCGCCGTGCTCATCGACAAGTACCTCGACGGCCCGGAGGTCGAGGTGGACGCGATCTGCGACGGCGAGACCGTGCTGATCCCCGGCATCATGGAGCACATCGAGCGCGCCGGTGTGCACTCGGGCGACTCGATGGCCGTGTACCCGCCGCAGCGCCTCACGGATGCGCAGCGGCAGGCGATCATCGACTACACGACGCGGATGGCGTTCGCGCTCGGCGTGCGCGGCCTGATGAACGTGCAGTTCGTGATCGCGCCGAACGCGCAGCCGGACGGTCCGGGCGTGTTCGTGATCGAGGTCAACCCGCGCTCCTCGCGCACCGTCCCGTTCCTCTCGAAGGTGACGGGCGTGCCCATGGTGCAGCTCGCCGTGAACATCATGCTCGGCAAGTCGCTGAAGGATCAGGGCTACGCGGGCGGCCTCTGGCCGGAGCGCGACCTGGTCGCGGTGAAGGCGCCCGTCTTCTCCATGTCGAAGCTCGTGGGCGTGGATACGTTCCTGGGCCCGGAGATGAAGTCCACCGGTGAGGTCATGGGCATCGACCGCACGTTCGACGCGGCCGTGCGCAAGGCGATGATCGCCAGCGACCTCGATGTGCGCCCCGGCACCTCGTTCCTGCTGTCGCTGTCGAACCAGACGAAGGCCGAGGCGACGCCGCTGATCCGCCTGCTGCACGAGGCGGGCTGCCGCCTGTACGCGACCGAGGGCACCGCCGCGCTCGTCCGCGGCCTCGGCATCCCGGTAGAGCTCGTGACGAAGCGCCTGAACGAGGGCCACCCGAACGTCGTCGACGTGATCCGCGACGGCACCGTGGGCGCCGTCATCAACACGATCGAGGGCGGCCGCGCCGAGGTGCAGCGCGACGGCTTCCACATCCGCCGCAACGCGACGGAGGTCCGCATCCCCTGCTTCACCTCGATCGACACGGCCCGCGCCGCGATCGAGGCGCTCGCCCTGCCCGACTCGTACGACGTGCGCCCGCTGGTGGAGTACCGCGACGGGACCGCGCAGTGATCGAGGCGGTGCTGTTCGACTGCGACGGCACGCTGGCGGATTCCGAGCCGATGATCACCGCCAGCCTGATCGACGCGATGCGCGACGAGGGCTTCGAGGTCACCGCGGAGCAGGTGCGCGAGGTCTTCGGCCCGCCGCTGCCGGAGATGGCGGAGCTGCTGGCGGGCCCGCTGGCCCCCGAGCAGATCGCGCGCATCCGCGAGCGCTACTTCGTCCACGCGATCCCGCGCCGCCCCGATGTGCAGCCGATGCGCGGCGCGGCGGCGCTCCTCGATGCCCTCCGCGCGCGTGGCGTGCCACTGGCGATGGTCACGAACAAGGTCGAGGCCACCACCGCCGTGCAGATCGCGCAGTTCGGCTGGGAGGGGCGCTTCGCCGCCGTGGTCGCGGCAGACAGCGTCGCCCGCGCGAAGCCCGCGCCGGACCCCGCCGTCGAGGCGCTCCGCCGCCTCGGCATCCCGGCGGAGCGCGCCGCGTTCGTCGGCGACACGGAATCGGACACGGTCTGCGCGCGTGACGCGGGCATCCCGGTGATCATCGGCCTCACCGGCACGCGCAGCGCGCACGCGCTGAGCATCGCCGGCGCCACGCACACGGTGGAGACGCTGGACGAGGTGCTGCCGCTGCTGCACCCCCTGCTCGCGGCGGCCCGCGCATGAGCGACCGGACCGTCGACGCCGTCCTCTTCGACCTCGACGGCACGCTCGTCGACTCGCACCGGACGATCGCGGCCGCGATGGTCGAGGCGCTGGGCGCCGCCGGCTACCCGATCACCGCGGAGCAGCTGATCCCGATGATCGGCCCGCCCATGAACACGCTCGCGATCCACCTCGGCGCGTCCGCCGAGGAGTCCGAGCGCATCAACACCGACTACCTCCGCATCTACCACGACGGCTACATCCAGGAGACGCCGGAGCACGAGGGCGCGACCGCGCTCCTCGACCGCCTGGCGGGGGCCGGGATCGCGCTGGGCATCGTCACGAACAAGGTGGAGGCGGGCGCGCGGCTGGTCGTGGAGGTCGAAGGCTGGCAGGATCGCTTCGGCGTCGTCGTCGGCCGCGACACCCCCAACGCGGCGGCGAAGCCCTCGCCGGAGGCCGCGCTGCACGCGCTCCGCGTCCTCGGCGTGCCGCCGGAGCGCGCGGCGTTCGTCGGCGACACGGAGTTCGACGTGCGCTGCGCGCGCGACGCCGGCATCCCGCATGTCATCGTGCTGGACGCAAACCGCGACCCCGCGTTCCTCCGCGCCGAGGGTGCGACGAGCGTGATTCACCGGCTGGAGCAGGTGGGGACGCTGCTGCTCGGTGCGCCCACCGTCGCGGATGCACAGGACGGAGCCGCCTCGTGAAGTCGTTCCACGCCGAGGTGACGGACAGCGTCCGCCTGTACGGCGACACGCACCTGCTGTGGTTCGTCTCGCCGCCCGAGATGTCCTCCGCCACGCCCGGCCAGTTCGTGATGGCGTACGCCTCGGAGGGCATGGACCCGCTGCTGGGCCGTGCGCTCTCCGTCCACCGCGTGCGCACCACCGACCGAGGCGCGGAGTTCGCGCTGCTGTTCGATGTCGTCGGGCGCGGCACGGACTGGTTCGCGCACCGCCGCCCCGGCGACCTGGTGCGGATGGTCGGGCCGCTGGGCCGCGGCTTCGAGCCGCGCGAGCGCGTGCAGCGCATGCTCCTCGTGGGCGGCGGCATCGGCTCCGCGCCCCTCGTCTGGCTCGCCGACGAGCTGGTCGCGCAGGGCCGCGAGGTGACGATGATCCTGGGCGGGCGCACGCCGCAGCAGATCTTCCCGGCGGAGCTGCTCCATCCCTCGGTGGAGCTCGTCGTCACCACGGAGGACGGCACGCTGGGCGAGCAGGGCCGCGTCACGACGCCGTTTGCGCGGCTGCTCCCGTGGTGCGACCAGGCGTTCACCTGCGGCCCGGAGCCGATGTTCGAGGCGCTTTATGGGGCGTTGCGGGACTCCGGGCTCCGCAAGCCCGTGCAGGGGCTCTGGGAGGGCCGCATGGCCTGCGGCATGGGCATCTGCTACTCCTGCGCCGTCTTCCCGCGGCAGGGCGGCGTGAAGCTCGTCTGCCACGACGGCCCGATGTTCGACCTGCGCGACGTGTACGCCTAGCGCCGCGGAGCGGCTGCTACGCTGGATCGCGCACCCGAAGGGCCCGCGATGCGCCTCCGCCTCCACCACGTCCTCGTGCTGCTCGGGCTGACCGCCGGGATCATCGTCGGCACGCTGGTGGAGACCGAGCCGCGCTACGTCGGCTGGCTGTTCGCCCTGGGCGGTGGCCTCGCCGGCGGCGCGTTCCTCGCGGCGATCCTTAGCGGCGACGCGCTGGCGAGCGGCCCCGCGCCCCGCGCCGGTCGCGGCGCCCGCGGCCGTCCCGCCTGGTTCGATGAGGACGAGGACGCCTCGACGCCCCCCGACGACTCGCGGAACTAACCGCTCTCCGACGACGACAGGCGCCGGACGACAAGCAGGGCCGCGCATCGCTGCGCGGCCCTGCTCCCCCTGGGCTGACCGGTGCGGGGGGCTAGGTGATCTGGTTCACCACGGTGCCGAGCTCGAGGTAGTGGTCCGCGAGCGCGCGCATCTCGAGCGAGGTGCTGCCGGCGAACGCCACCACCTCCACGCGCACGCCCTGGTTCTGCACGGCCTCCACGGCACGGGCGAAGTCCGCGTCGCCGGAGACGATGGCGATCACGTCCACGCGGTCGGCCATGGACACCATGTCGATCGCCATCTCGACGTCGAAGTTGCCCTTGATCGAGCCGTCCGCGAAGCGCTTCAGCGACTTCGTGACGATCCGGTAGTCGTACGGCACAAACGGCGAGACGAACTTCTGCTGCTCGATCGGCTCGCGCGGGTCGTCCGAGATCGGCGAGTACGCGGTGGCGCGCACGAGCTGGCGCCCCTCGCGCAGGAGGTTCAGCAGCCGGCCCATGTGCACCGGTCGGCCGCCCTCCACGCCGTACATCAGGTTCGGCACGTCCACGAAGACGCCGAGGCGCGGGCGGTAGCCGCCGCGGTCGACCTGCTGGCCGAGCGTGAGCATGCCCGCGCGCAGCTCCGCGAGGACGGTGCGCTGCTGCTCCACGAGCGCGCGCAGCCGGGAGACCTCCGCGAGCAGCCCGGGGGCGTCCCCGGGGACCGGCTCCGCGGCGGGCGCCGCGGGCAGTGACTCCGCCGCCACCTCCGGCGTCACCGGGGCATCCGGCATCTCCGCCGGGGCGACGAGGTCAGTGGGTGTCTCGTCCGGCATCGGCGTCTCGGCCGTGGTCTCCGCCGCCGGGCGACGCGAGCGCGAGGTGCGCGTGCGGCGCGGCGTGGCCTCGGCCTCCGCCTCGGCGGGCGCGGCAGCGGCGCGGGACGTCCGCGTCCGCGTGGCACGCGGCTTCGGCTCCTCCGCCGGCGCGGCGTCCTCGGCGGCTGCGGCGGTGGAGGAGCGGCGGCGACGGATCGTCGGCTTCGGCTTCTCCTCGGCAGCGGCCGCGCCGGGCTTCGGCTCACCGGGGCGTCGGCGCCCCGCGATCATCGACTCGGCCAGGCCCCGGCGCGGACGCGGACTGGAACCGCCGTCTCCGGAGACGTCATTCAACTCATCGATCAGGCTCACGCAGCCCCCGCTTCGCCGGCGTACTGGAGCACCGAGCAGCGCGCGGCTACCTGCTCGGCCAGGTGGATGAAGGACCGTGCGATCTCGCTGTCCGGGCGTCCCGCGACCACCGGCACGCCGGTGTCGCCGCCCTCGCGGATCGCGGCGTCGAGGGGCAGCTCGCCCAGGAACTCGACGCCCAGTTCATCGGCGGCCTCGGCGGCCCCGCCGCGGCCGAAGATGTCGCCGCTCATGTTCTCGACGACGCCGAAGATCGGGACGCCCAGGCGGTCGAACATGCCGACCGCCTTCGTGGCGTCCTCCACGGACACCTTCGACGGGCTCGACACGATCACCACGCCGGCGATCAGCGCCTCCTGCGCCAGCGTCATGGACGCGTCCGAGGTGCCCGGCGGCAGGTCCACGATCAGGTAGTCCAGGTCGCCCCAGTCCACGTCCCGCAGGCACTGGCGGACGCCGGAGCCGATCATCGGCCCGCGCCAGACCACCGGGGTGCCCTTCGGCAGGACGAAGCCGATGGAGACGGCGCTCACGCCGTGGGCCTCGATCGGGTGCAGCCCCTCCTGCCCGGAGGCGAGGACACCGCCCTCGATGCCGAGCATCGTCGGGATGTTGGGGCCCGTGATGTCGGCGTCCAGGACACCCACGCGCGCGCCCAGCTGGGCGAGCGCGACGGCGAGGTTCACGGAAACGCTGGACTTGCCCACACCGCCCTTGTTGGAAGCGACGGCGATCACGTTGCGGACGCCCGCCACCGGCTGCGGCGCATCGGGCCGGCTCGCGGCGCGGACATCCGCGCCCCAGCCGATCTCGATGTCGTCGATCCCGGGCACGGCGGCGAGCGCAGTGCGCACGTCCGTGTCGATCGTGGCGCGCAGCGGGCACGCCGGCGTCGTCAGCACCAGGTCGAAGCGGACGGTGCCGCCCTCCACCTGGAGGTTCTGGACCATGTTCAGGGCCACGATGGAGCGGTGCAGCTCAGGGTCGTTGACAGTCTGCAACGCGGCCATCACCGCGTTCTGGTCGACCACGTTGAATAATCCTTACGTCTTGTCCGGCTCGCGACGAGCGAGGGAACCTTCCGCGATCGTCGATCGTTGAAGGGGTATCGGGGCGCTCCGGTGACCCGTGGGTGACACGGAGGCCTCGGCAATGCTCGTCAGCGGTGCCTAGTGTGCTGAGTCGAGTATACGGATTGCGGTTCTTGCACGGAAACGCGGGGCGGGACGCGTCTTTACCCCACGTCTACGCGGCAGTACCGACCCATTAGAGAAGTTTAGCACTTATTTAGCACGAGAACGTTGACGATGATCCGGTGCTGCCGGATGATCCGAAACCACCGGGGGTGTAGACCCGGCCCGGGAACCACGGCCTGAGGGGGACCGCCCGGGACTCAGCGGAGGCGACGACAGGCTACACACTGCGGGGTGTCGTCACCGCGAAGAAGGATGGAACCATGAGTCGCACCGCGACTGAGACCCGGGAGCCGGTGGAGCAGGCCGAGGCGGCGAAGCCCGCCGCGAAGTCCTGCGTGCACCACTGGCGCATCGAGGAGCCGAACGGCCGCGAGAGCCAGGGCGTCTGCAAGCGCTGTGGCGCGGTCAAGAAGTTCGCGAACTCCA
>JBFWQJ010000096.1:0-10664 GCA_050249515.1 Dehalococcoidia bacterium
AGGCCCGCCAGTGGCCCTTCGAGTCGGGCCTCGCTGAGGGTGAGGTCGTCGCGGGTGATGACGTGGCCCTGCGGAAGCGTGCGCGCGGCGACCACGACGGGTGCCGTCTCGCGGAGTTGCGCGACCAGCGCCACCCCACCGGCTAGCGCGATCGCGACCAGCAGGAGCCCGACCAGCAGTCGCAGGTCGATGCGGGGCACCGGCCATGCGCGTGTCCGAATGCGTGAAGAGCCCAGCGCCATCTCGTCCCTACTCCTCCCGGCCCGCGTCCGGCCGTTCACCGCGCTCCCAGCGCCGGATGAAGCTGAGCAGCCACGTCCGCACGCAGGCGGCCGCGCTCCCGGCGTCGGTGAACGCCTGCTCCTCCAGGACCTCGTCCTGCTCGTCGTGCCGCGAGATCACCACCCGCAGCGGCAGCTCATGCGACGGCTCGATCCACGCTCGAAGCAGGAGCCGTCCGGTGACCGATCGCGTTCGCTGTGCCATGCGGAGAGGAAACGAGCGCGCCGTAGCAGGAGGCGCAACAGGCACCGGCGGCGTGCGACCGCTCCGCGACGTTGAGGAGGGGGATGGAGGCTGGTGAGCGGTGAGCGCGTATCAGGAATGGGGCGAACGGTGTTGCGCGATTTGCTACGCCAGCGAACACACAAACGTCTTGCGCGTTGTGAATAATGGTCGTGCGAAGGCGGCTCGCGCGGAACGTGTCTGATGGCCGCGACGATCCCCCTGTGGGTTCCACACGCGGCCAGTGGAGGACTGGTCGAGTGGTGGGGGTAGTGAGTCCCGCCGGAGGAACGCGCCGTCCGCGCGGACGTCAACCGGCAAGCGTCGTCCGGGTGCAGTTGCTCGGTGGGTTCGCCGCAACTGGCGACGGGTCCCCGATCGTGCTGCCTGCGGCGAGTCGCCGCGTCCTCGCGCTGGCGGCGGTCTACCGCGCGCCTCTGCCGCGTGCGCTCGCGGCTGAACGACTGTGGCCCCACCTCTCCGCCCGCATGGCCCTCGGCAGTCTCCGCACCGCGCTCTCACGCCTGAATGCCGCGCAACCGGCGCTCCTCACGATCACGCACGAGCACGTCTGCCTCCCCGACGCGGTGAGCGTGGACGTCCACGAGGTGGAGGCGTTCGCAAAGCACCTGATCGCGGGGAGCACGCCCGACGCCGACGTGAACGAGACGCTCGACCGCCTCGCGCTCCCACTGCTGCCCGACTGTCACGACGACTGGGTGCTGCTCGAACGCAACCGGCTGCAGGACCTCTGCCTGCACGCCCTCGAGGCGCACGCCGGGCGCCTGACCGCAACCGGCGACTACGCCGCCGCGCTGGGCGCGATCCACGTCGCGCTCGCGGCCGAGCCGCTCCGCGAGAGCGCCGCCTGCACGCTCATCGCGGTCCACCTCGCCGAGGGAAACCGCGCGCGAGCGGCACGCTGCTACCTGGAGTTCCGCGAACGGCTGCTCGCGGTGCTCGGCATCGAACCCTCGCCCGAGATGCGCGCGCTCGTCGCCTCGCTCATCCCCGCCGCGTAGACGAGACCATCCCGCTGGCGACTCGTCCGCCCGCGATCGGTGAGCCGCAATCGGCAAGACAGGCTGACCGCGCCAAGCACCGGTACGAGACGTACACAGACACGCCGCTGCGACACGTTCGCAAGTGGCCGAGCGGACTCATGGCAACCCACGGCACTCGAGCAGGCACCGGCATGGGACGCGATCGGCTGTCCGCTCGCAGTTGTCGATGATCAATCAACCACCTACATATCCGCGGCTTCTTCAATCCAGACTCAGTCCAGCGCCCCGCCGAACCTCCGTAATCCTCGCGCCCCGTGGTCGCGCGCTCGGCTCCCTGCGTGCAGCAGGCCGTGCCCGCCGACACCCCGGCGGCTCGATGGTCTGCGGCCTCTGGACTGAAGCGGCGGAAATAGGTGTGGGGGCCGTGGTTCTGGATTGCTGCTGGACTGTCTCTGGACTGGTGATTGCTAGCCTGCTCCGCGTACGAAGTGCGTTTCGCCGGAATCGCCAGCTCTAGAAGCAAGACAACCGGCACGGCTGCTCACCGAGATGCGGAAACGGATCGACCTTCGGGAAACGAGCATGGCGCTCTCCGTGGACACATCGAACGAGCAGATCACCAGGGAAGGACAAACGGAAGGAGGAGATAGAGCACAGCATCGACGGCGCGCAGGTTGCGAAGTGACCAGCATGGCGTCGTATTTCACAGGCGGTGTCTGAGCGGATTGCCGGCGAGCGCCGAGCCTTCCGTGCGACCTCGCAGAGATCCGGTTCTTGATCGTGTGCTCGTGGGTGCGATCGGTCGTCTGCGACCGTATCGCCATCTCGCGTGCCGCATCCCGCTAGCCGGACGTCATCAACCCAGGAGCGCACCCGAGTGCAGCCCCGATGGATTCCATCCGGGGCGATTCGTCGTGCGCGCATGAAGGAGGACCAGTGGACTCGTTCGAGGACGAACCGATGGAGCAACACGAGGACGGCCGCAGGCGCGGTCGCCGTCGAGGCCAGAGGGCGGCACAGCTCGCCACGCTCGCGGCCACGGTCATGTTCGCGCTGGCGATCACCTCGAAGGTGGTGGGCGGATAGCAGTCCCGCAGGACGGGACGGAAGGGAAGAGGTCCGATGGATCGGCGAGGAAGGAAGCGGCGCTCGCGCCTCACAGCGCGGTGGACCGCACGGATCAGGAGCGCGGCGCGCTGGTGCGTGGCGCTCGCCAGGACGGGATGGGCGGCGACGGTTCGGCGGCTCCGTCCGTGGAAGCCAGTCGTGATCGTCGATGCCAAGCACGGCCGGGCGCACCGCTTGCGGCGGGCGCTGGTGCGGACGACGCGGGCGCAGTTCCGGGCGCTCGGTGTGGCCCCGCCCGAGCATCTCCTGGTCGTCGTACAACGGGTCGTGCTGAGCGATCGCCCCGTGGCGTCGCTGCTGCAGGTCTTTGATGGCCGCGACGGCATGAGACGCCATGTCCTCTACCTCGCCTTCGCGGTCGGGGATGACTCGATGAGCGACGGAGCGATCGTCTCGACGCTCCGTCAGCAGCTCTACGAGGTCGTGGGCGAGGCCCTCGGCCCGGTCGTGCGCACCGTGCCGGTCACGGCTGCGCGGCCTCCGGCGTCCGTCGTCCCGTTCCGGCCGGTGGCTCCCGAGCCGCCGCCCTTCGACGACGAGGACGTGCCCCCGCTCGATGACTCATGGGTACCGATGGACGGCGGCGCTGTCGCCGCCGCGGAACGATAGGAGGAACTGACGATGACCCAGCAAATCGTGTTGAACGATCTGAGTGACCTCGCACAGGTCATGGACCGCTTCCCGGTCGACGACCGCGTGCCCGTGTCGATGGCGCTCGTGCCGGTGCTGAATGGCCCGAGCGACCCGCAGGCAATCGAGCTGCTCGACGCGACCGCGCGCGACGTGCTCGATGCCTTTCGCGCGCTGTTCGACGCCGACCGCCAGCGTCGAGAAGAGGCGAAGGACGACCTCGCGGTCTGCCGCCAGCACCACGCGGCCGCCGCCCGCGCCACGGACGTCGCGGCGCGGCTACGTGAGTCCGCACGGCAGGCCGGCGAACTCGCCGCGACCGCACTCGACGCCCCCGCCCGCACGGAGGCCGAGGTGATCGCGGCGCGGATGGGACGCCTGGCGACCGAAGCCGAGGCGCACGCCACGCTGCTGCAACGCAAAGCGGACGCGCTCGCCGAGCGGGGCGACATCAAGCAGCTCCTCGCCGAGGAGCGGAATCAGGAGATGAGGATGGAGATGCAGGAGACGCTCGCGCTGGCGGAGAGGCACCTCGACGCCGGGAGATATGAAGAGGCCCGGCGACTGCTGGATTCTTTGGTCGGGATCAGCAGCGTGCCGGACCTCGGTGAGACGTTCCGAACGCTACAGAATCGGCTGGGGATCGTCAAGGTTGAGGCGGCACAGTCGGCGCTCCGCGAGGCGCGCCGCTGCCACCGGCACCGGCCGGCGGCGGCCCTCGACCTGCTCGAACCGCTCGACCTCCAGGGGCTGCCCGAGGAGCTGGTCCGCCACCTCTGCGGGCTCTGGCTGGAGGCGTGCCGGCGTATCGGACTCATGGGCGCGGTCTACTACCGCGCGGGCTTCGGGAGCGGCGCGGTGCTGATGCCCGCGCTCGACGGGACATGGGAGGTCGTCTCCTCGATCGGGCCGCGGCGGTGGGAGCGCGGGCGGCGGTTCGCGCCGCAGGCGCTCCGCGGCGCGCGGGCGCTGGCGCCGATCGGCTCGCCCATCCCGGCCTAGCTGCCATCACCCACGACCACCTCATCTTCGGGGCCGCCTTCGGGCGGCCCCGATTCGTCGTGGGCGGAGCGTGTCCTTCAGAGGGCGCGCGAACAACAGGGAACCAGGTCAAACAGGAGGACGGTCCGATATGCAGACGAACGAACAGTACCGACACGCCGTGCGCGGTGTGTGGGACCACGGCCACGCCACCTTCGCGGGCTGGCCGGCCGAGGAACAGGCACTCGTGCAACCGGGGGTTGATGCCCTGCTCGCATGGCTGGCGGATGCCAGCAGCGAGGAGGAATTGATCGACCGCTACATGGCGCTCAACGATCCCGCACGCCCAGAGCGGCTCCCCCGGCTCTACCCGGAGCTCACGTTGCAGGCCGTGATCGCGGTCGAGGACGAGTGCTTCTGGCGACGCGCGATCGAGATCGATGGGAGGTGTGCGAATGCATGACCTTCACGCGATCCGTGCGGCGCACCCCATCGCGGCGACGATCCAGAGCGCGGGCGTCGAGCTGCGCCAGCGCGGGCGGCGGTTCGTCGCCCAGTGCCCGTTCCACCGGGACACGGCTCCGAGTCTCACGGTCTATCCCGACACCGCGTCGTGGTACTGCTACGGCTGCGAGATCGGCGGTGACGTCTTCGAGTTCGTGCGGCGCATCCGCGGCCTCTCCTTCAAGGAGGCGGCGGATGCCCTGGCGGGAGGCTCCGGCGCATTGCCCGCCAACGTCACGCCGCTGCGGCAACGCACACCCCGTGCGCTGAGTGCGGGCGACCTCGAGATCATCGAGGCGGCGGTCGCCTTCTATGAGCAGACGCTCACGACCTTCCCGGACGTGCGCGCCTACATCACGCGACGCGGAGTCTCGCTGGACACCGCGCGCGCTCTGCGCCTCGGGTATGCCGGACGCGGCCTCACGGAGCACCTCCACCGGAGCGGCTTCAACCTTGCATCCGCGCAACGCCTCGGGCTCGTGAAGTGGGACCAGGGCGCATGGCGTGAACCTTTCGCCGGTCGCGTGATCGTCCCCAATCTCGACCGTGCGCGACGCGCGACCTGGTTCACCGGCCGCGCGGTCCTGCAACGGCGGTTGCGCTACCTCAACGTCGAAGCGCCGTCGCCGCTCCTCGGCCTCGCGCACGCCCGGCGCTTCGGGCACCGGGCGGTCGTGGTCGTGGAGGGACCGTTCGACTGGCTCACCGCGTGCGAGTGGCGCGTACCCGCCGTGGCGCTCGTCGGCACTCACCTGTCACCGGCGGACCTCGAGGTGCTGGCGCCGTTCGACCGCGTCTACCTCGCACTCGATCCCGACGAAGCCGGTCGGCGTGCCACGGCGGCGATCGAGCCACAGCTCGGCAATCGAGCGGTGGCCGTCGGCCTCCCACGCGGCGTCCACGATCTGAACGAGCTCGGACAGATCGATGGAGGCCGCGACGCGTTCCTGCGGGCGCTGGCCGACGCACGCGCCCGGAACGGCGTGCCCCTGCATTCGGACGCTGCCCCTGCAGCGCGAGCCGCGTGACCGCGGCATGCAGGACGAGGAGGAACTGATGCCCGAACACTCGGAGCGACTCGACAAGATCGCGACCGCGCTGGCGCGGGTACAGGAACGCCTTGATCCCGTTCGGGCGGACGAGATCGGGCTGATCAACGATGGCGCCTGCGAGCGGGCCTATCGCTACGCATCCCTCACGAGCGTGTGGCAGGCGATCCGCCCGCTGCTCGCGCTCCACGGACTGTCGCTCGTGCAGACCTGCGAGCCGGGCGCCCCGGACGAACTCCGGCTGACGACCACGTTGCTCCATACGTCGGGACAGTGGATCGCCGGCACCACGGCGATCCCGCTCGTGGCACGCACGCCGCAGGGGTACGGATCCGCGCTGACCTATGCGCGCCGGTACGGCCTCGCCGCGATGGTCGGCCTGAGCGTCGACCAGGACGACGACGGAGTAGAGGCAAGCCGCTCCGACCCGACTGCGCGTGAGGGGGAGACGACCGTCGACCGCGCGGGATCGCCCACCGCCGCTGATACGCGCTGGTGGAAGGTCCCGTGCGACGAAGCCACCGCCTCCGACTGGGAACCGTTCATGGTTGCCTACGCCAACGCGACGCGCATGCCGTCCGCTGATCGCGAAGCCGTGTGCCGCGATTTCGGGATCGAGGACGGCGGCCTCGTCGACCACTTCGGGAGCACGCCGCTCGGCGAGATCGTGGCGCGTGGCCGCGCGCTGCATGGGCGCCGGGCTCGACTGCCGGCTCCGACGCCAGGCGACGGCACCGCCCCAGAGCCACGCGCGGCATGACCGCCGCGCTCCCTGGCGTCCTGCGCGTTCTTGAGACGCGCTTCGGGCGCTACACGACCGCGGTCATCCCGCTGTCGTACTCGGAGATCCCGGGCTTCCGCGCCACCCACTTCCAGGCGGTGCGCGACGACGACCCCACGCGGGCGGTGCGGATCACGCTCTTCGAGCGCATCTCACCGGACGCCCCGTTCGACACCCGCGCGGCATGAGCGCGGTTCCACCGACCGATCGCAAGCAGGGGGAGACGATGACATCGACCATTTCACCGCGCCGGCAGCGGTCCACGCCGCCGGTCGAGCGCACAGACACGCCGGACATCCCGTGACGACGGTTGCGAGGCACCACCGGGGTAGGCCGCTCAAGGAGCGCCCCGATCCCTATGCGGAGGTCACGTCCCGCATCACCGCCGCGCTGGAAGCGGGCACGGTGCCCTGGCGTCACCCGTGGCGCGCGCGGGGACACCGCAACGCGATCTCGCATCGCCCCTACCGCGGGATCAACCTGCTGTTGCTCGGGCTGCTCGCGCTCCAACAGGGCTACACCGATCCGCGCTGGCTCACGTACCGGCAGGCCGCATCGCTCGGCGGACACGTGCGGCGCGGTGAACGCGGCACGAGCATCGTGCTCTGGAAGCCGATCGAGCGTCGTGATGCGGCAGACGGGGAGGTCATCGACACCTTCACGGTGATGCGGTTCTACACGGTGTTCAACGCCTCGCAGTGTGATGGCGTCGAGCTGCCGGAGGTGGAGGCCGCGACCGAGTTCGACCCGATCGAGCGCGCGGAAGCGGTGATCGCTGGATACGCCGGGGGTCCTCCGGTGCTCCATGACGCTCAGGCCGCCTACTACGTGCCGTCGAAGGATGAGGTGCATCTGCCGCCTCGCACGGCGTTCCGCGACGCCGATGGCTACTACGCGACGCTCTTCCACGAGCTCGCGCACTCGACCGGACATCCGAGTCGGCTGAACCGGGAGGGGTACCAGACCGCCGCGGTCTTCGGCTCCCCGTCGTACGGACGCGAGGAACTGGTCGCCGAGTTCGGCGCCGCCTTCCTCAGCCAGGAGGCCGGGATCGACGCCTCCCGCCTCGACCAGTCCGCAGCCTACATCGCGTCCTGGCTGGTGGCGCTGAGAAACGATCGCCGTCTCGCGGTCACCGCGGCGGGACTGGCGCAACGTGCCACGGATCGCATCCTCGGCCGCGAGCTCGACGCGGACACCCGACGCGATCACAACGAAGTGGAGGACGTGCATGACAACTGATCCGACGAGGCGCACCGCGACGCTGTCGCGTGGCATCGACTACGCACGCCTGCTGGTCACCTGCCGCAGGCTGCTCGACTGGGCTCGGAACACCGGCGGCTGGGAGGCTCCCGTCTGGGCCGAGCTCCAAGAAGCGATCGATATACGCGTCCCCGACGACGAGAATGTCGTGAGCGTGCTCGCTCTGATTGAGTCCGCAGCGCTCGTGGTGGACGAGGCGCAGTGGGAACGCGAACCCGGCGCCGAACCGGAACGGGCGGCCGTCCGCAAGCACGACCTCGTGATGCTGGAGGCCGCCGTCAACGCCGTCACCGGGCGACAGGCGCAGTCGCCGGACGGCTATCCCCACGCCGGTAGCGAAGTGTCCGCTCACGGATTCTGCGAGGTCGGCTTTTGCCCGTGCCAGGATCGCCGCCAGAGCCCGCAGCGCCCACTGCTGAGGGACGCCGCGTGACCACGCGGCGACACGGCAACCGACCGGCAACGGTCGTCGATCGATGCGCTCCGCCCGCATCCGCCGCCTGATCCGCAGGTACGCGGTGAGGTTGCCTCGCCGCCTCGTGAACGAGATCCGCGACCGCGCCGCCCTCTGCGCGCGCGTGATCGCGTACGGCACGCCGATAAGGCGGAAGCCGCCCTGGCCAGCACCGGGTACGCGAGTGCTCGAAGTCTCCGTCGGCGGCGTGTTCCACGTCCGCATCCCTGACGGGATCGACGAGGACGGCGACCACTGGGACGCGTGGGTCGACGACGTGCTCGCCGCCGCCCAGGAGGACGGCCGCTGGGCGGACTGCACGGAGATCGAGGAGATGCGGTCCGGCGTGCTCGGCACACGCGGACACGTGCTGTTGCCTACCGAACGGTCCGGCGACACAGACGCTCCGCAGCCGGGCGACGCGGGCTGATGCCACACGCCCCAAGTCATTCAGAGTCTCAGGAGGACACGATGTATAGCCCCAAAATCGCCGAGCACCTCATCCCGCCGCTCTACCGGCTGCGATGCGAGCGCAGGCAGCCGATGACCCGTCTCGTCGCGGAAGCGATCGAGCAGTACCTCACTGCGGCGGGAGTGCTCCCCGCGAATGTCGAGCCACGCGAAGGCGAAGGGGAGCCATCCGAGCGCCTCGCGGCGTAGCCACCCGTGTCGCTTCTGGAGGAGGCCGCCTCGCGTTAGGCGGCCTCTTGCTACCCGTGAAGGAGACCAAATGGAGACCATGCACATCCGCTGCGCCGGGTTCACCGGTGCCGTGGATGCCTACGCGCGTGACGGCGCCGACCTGTGGTTCGTCTCGATGATCTCGAATCAGCAGTCGGTCCGTGCGCTCTGGGCGCGGCTGCTCAAGGGCGAGCCCGCCGTCATCAGCGACGACGCGCTCATGGGCGGGCGCTACTGCACACTCGCCCCGCAGGCCCGAGCGGACTGCCGCTTCCACGCGACACGCCTGCCGATCAGCGGAGCGACGCACGCGATGCTCGTGCCGTCCGCCGCGCTCTACGCGAGCGAGGGCAGGGACTTCCTGCTGCTCGCCCGGACCGAGCCAGAGGCTCCGGCGCTGCACTACCGGTTCCTCAGCCGCCGAATCGACCTCCCGCTGCACCCGCTCTGGAGCGACTGGCTCTGGTCACGCGGGCTGGACAGCGGCGAGATCCGTCCGCTCGACGCGCTCGGCATCCACGCCTGGCGCTGCGTTCCCGACCTCGACGCGCTCCAGGCGGCGCTCGGGCGTGCCCTCCGTGGACACCGGATTCCGGTGCCTCCGGAGGAACTGGCGCATGCCGCGTGATCGGGTCGATCTCCATACAACCCGGCGAGGTGCGGCATGCCGCGCCTTGAGTCGCTCGCCGTCGGCGGGTACTTCCCAACGCCGCCCGAGGTGGTGTCCCGGATCGCAGCGATGATCCGGCCGGCGGCGCACGGCGGCCGGGTCGCCGTGCGCCTCATCGATCCCTGCGCCGGCACCGGCGCGGCGCTCCAGCAGCTCGCGGCGACGATCGGCGGAGAGACCTACGGCGTCGAGCTCGAGGCCGACCGCTACGAGGAGGCCGCGGCCGTCCTCGACCACGCGCTCCCGGGGAACGCACTCGCAGCGCGGATTGAGCAGGGCGGGTTCTCCTGCCTCTTCCTCAACCCGCCCTACGACATCGACTTGGACGCGCGACGGCTGGAACACACGTTCCTGACCACGATGACGAGGGTGCTCCGCCCCGGCGGACTGCTGATCTACATCGTGCCGCAACGCCGCCTGGCGACGTCGGCGCGCTACCTCGCGGGGCACTACCACGACCTCGCGTGCTGGCGCTTCCCAGACGGTCTCCACGAACGCTTCGAGCAAGCGGTCCTCTTCGGGACGTTGCGCGACGCGCCGGTGTCGGACACCGCCGCGAGAGCGACGGTCGAGGGTTGGGCGTCGAGTCCGCTGCCCGAGCTGCCGGTCACCGGCACGACGAAGCAGCCACGCACGCTGCCGGTGCTCCCCGCCGGCGACGTGCTGTTCACGTCGTTCAACTTCGACGCGGCCGAGGCCGCGCTCGATGCACGTCGGTCTGGGATCTGGGCGCATGCCGCACTCGTCGAACGGCTCTGGCCGCCCGACGAGCGGAAGGTGCGGCCGCTGATGCCACTGCGGCGCGGACACCTCGCGGTGATGGTCGCGGCGGGCTTCCTCGACAGCGTCGTACTCCATTCCGGGCAGCAGCGGCTGCTCGTGAAGGGACGCACCTACAAGGAATCGATCTCCGTCTACTCACCTGACCCGGACGTCGAAGTCGAGCGTGAGGTGATGCGGACCTCGGTGGCGGTGCTCAACCTCCGCACCGGCGATGTCGAGGTGATCGACACGG
>JBFWQJ010000097.1:0-10655 GCA_050249515.1 Dehalococcoidia bacterium
GGCATGTAGGCGATGTCGGCGCGCGCCTCGCGCACGGGGCGGCCGAAGGCCAGCACCTCGCCGCGGGTCGGGGTGAGGAGACCCATGATCGACTTGAAGAGCGTGGACGTGCCCGCGCCGTTCGGGCCGATCAGCCCCATCAGCTCGCCGATGGGGACCCGGAACGTGATGCCCTCGATCGCCGGGGGCGCACCGTCGTAGCCCGCCGTCAGGTCGCGCACTTCCAGCGCGTAGCCGGCGTGGCCGTGCTCCGGGGAGAGCGGCTCGCGCGCGGGCACGTGAGCGTGCGGCGTCGCGCGCACGGCCTCCTCCGCGCGGGTCGAGGTGTCCCGGGCCATCCGTCCTCCAGTCCCTCGGCGGGTCGTCGGCGCAGTGTATCCCTCCGCGCCGACGAAGCGCCCTCGACGCGACGGCGGAGGCCGGAGGCTACCCGGCGAGGCCGTCCACCAGCGCCTGCGCGTTCGCGCGCATCATCGCGGGGTAGTCCTTCACCGTCTCGGTGTAGATCGCCTGGAGCGTCATCACGCGCGTCCCCGTCTCCCGCGCGATCGCGTCCAGCACCGCGGAGTCGAAGCCCGGCTCGCGGTAGATCGTGGGAACGCCGGCCTGCTTCACCGTCGCGACCACCTCCGCGACGCGTTGCGCGCTGACCTGCTGGTTCGCACCGCCGGGCAGCACGGAGGCCGTGAGCTTGAAGCCGTACGCCTCCGCGAAGTAGCCGAAGGCGTCGTGGAACGCCACGATCTGCCGCCGCGCCGGCGGCACCTTCTCCAGCGTCGCGCGCAGCTCCGCATCCAGCGCGGTCAGTGTCTCGAGGTACGCGGCGGCGCGCTGGTGGTACGCCTGCGCGTGCTCCGGGTCGGCCTTCGCCAGCCCGTCCCGGATGTTCTCCACGTACCGGCGTGCGCCGGGCACGGAGAGCCAGAGGTGGGGGTCCCCCTCCGCCGTCGCCAGCGGGTCGAGGCCCTTCACCTCGTCCTCCTCGTGCGCGTGCTCGTCCGCGTGCTCCTCCACGGGCGCGCGCGCGGTGAGCCCGGCCGCCGCGACGACCACGGTGGAGCCGGACTTCCGGTTCGCGGCCACGACCTTCAGCACCGACTCCTCCAGGTGGTAGCCGTTGACCACGAGGAGGCGTGCCTGCGCGACCGAGCGCGCGGCGGACGGCGGCGGGTCGAAGGAGTGGATGTCCACGCCCGCCGGGATGATCACGGTCACATCCGCGTCCGGGCCGGCGACCTGCCGGGCGAAGTCGCCGAGCACCGCGGTGGTCGTCACCACCTGCAGCCGGCCGCTGTCGCCGCCGCCGCCGGAGCACCCGACCAGCAGCAGCGTGGAGGCGGCAAGGAGGGCGAGCAGGCTCCGCATGGGCGGCTCCTTCTGTAGTTGAGTCACAGTCTCAGTAGAAGCGAGCATAGAGAGACCTCGTCGCAATTGCAACTCGGTCTCAGGACACGGAACGCGTGACGGCTGGACGCCCTACCCCTCGCGGGCGGCGCAGGTCGGGCAGAGGCCGTAGACCTCCAGCCGGTGCGCGTCCACGCGGTAGCCCGTGCGGCGGGCGATGTCCTCCAGCAAACCCTCGATGTCCCCGGAGGCGAAGTCGCTGACCGCGCCGCACTCCGAGCAGACGAGGTGGTGGTGGTGGCCGCCGGAGGCGAGGCGGTAGGCGGCGGTGCCGTCGTCCAGCACCACCTGGCAGACGATGCCCAGGTCCTGCAGCAGCCGGAGCGTGCGGAACACGGTCGCCCGGCCCACGGACGGCGCCGCCGCGACGACGTCGTCCGCGACGAAGTGGTCGCCGAGGCCCTGCATCACCTCCACCAGCGCGCGGCGCGGGGCGGTGAGCCGGAAACCCTCGCTCGCCAGCGTGCGCTCGATGCTGTCGGTGTTTGCCATGCGGTCATGCTCCGCCGCAACGACGAGGCCTGTCAACGGAGCCGCGGAACAGGCAGAATGTCGGAATGACTGCACAACGCGCGCGCCTGCTGCTCTGGGTCGGCACCCTCGCCGCCATGTGTCTCGTCGCGTATCTGTCGTTCACGGCGCTGATCCCGTTCTTCGTGGGCGCCGTGATCGCCTACGCGATCGCGCCCGTCGTCGACCGGCTGCTGGTGCTCGTGCCCATCACGTCACCGAATCACGCCACGACCCGGCGGGGCATCGCCGTCTTCGTGATCTACCTCGTCTTCTTCGGCGGCATCACCGCGGTGCTGCTCTGGCTCGTCCCCGTCGCCGCCGAGCAGGTCGCCCACTTCATCGAGGAGCTCCCCGACCTCATCGCGGCGATGCGGGAACAGACGACCGGGCTGCTCAACACCTACCGCGAGCGCGTGCCGCCCGAGGTGCAGATGCGCGTGAACGCGATGGCGGAGCAGGCGATCGCCACCGTGAGTTCGCTCATCGCGAGCGGCGTGCAGGCGACGATCCTCACGCTCACGGGCACGCTGAGCTTCATCCTCGGCCTCGCGGTCGTGCCGTTCTGGATGTTCTACGTGATGCGCGACCGCCACTCCGCGGGCCGCAACTTCGTCGCCGCCGCCCCCGCCGAGGTGCGCGAGGATGTGCGGATGATGCTCGCGCTCGCGGACCAGTTGCTGGGCCGCTACATCCGCGCGCAGCTCATCCTCTCGGTCGTCGTGGGCGCCGCGGTGGGGCTGCTGCTCGCCCTGCTCGGCGTGGACCTGTCGCTCGGGCTCGGCGTGTGGGCGGGCGTCACCGAGCTGATCCCGATCATCGGGCCGTGGCTCGGCGCGGTGCCGGGGGTCGTGCTCATCGCGGCGACGGACCTGAGCATGCTGCCGTGGGTGGCGCTGGTGTACCTGCTGGTGCAGCAGGTGGAGAACAACCTCCTGGTGCCGCGCATCCAGGGCGAGGCGCTGGACATGCACCCGGCGATCGTGATCCTGCTGCTCGTGGTCGGCGGTGCGGTGTTCGGGTTCTTCGGGCTCGTCGTGATCATCCCGGCGACCGCGATCCTGCGTGAGCTGTTCTGGTACCTCGACCGCCGGCTCCGCGGACAGACGCCGGAGCAGGCGTTCGCCGCGAGCCACCTGAACGGCGGCAAGCAGGGCAAGCACAGCGACACGGCCGAGCCCGCCGCCCAGCCCATCGAGTCCGCCCGCTAGGTCGAGGACGCCGCACCGCGAGCGCGATGCGGCCGGGGCGCTACTTCGTGGTCGCGCGCTTCGGCAGCGTCGCCATCAGGACGACCGGTCCAGTGGCCGCGGGGTCGTCCGCGCGGCTGGTCGCCACCACGTACACCCGCACCGCCTCCAGACGCGTGTCGCGCTGCAGCGCGACGCGTGCGCCGTTGCTGCTATCCGGCACGAACGAGGCGGCCAGCGTGAGCTGCGACAGCGGGTCCTCCAGCCAGACGCGGTACGCGCCGCCGAGCGGGAGCGTGGGGAGCGAGTGCAGCACGAGGACGCTGGCGCTCTCGTCCGCGCTGGTCATGTACGCACCACCGGCGCCGTGGCTCGCGGCGGTCTGCTCGAGGATGGTGACCACGGCGCGGGGGTCGGCCTGCACCTTCTGCACGGCCTCTTCGTCCTTGAGCGCGGAGTTCAACTGCAGGCTGAGCGTGCGCGCCTCCTGCACCCCGCTCGCTGCGCCCGCCAGACGGTCGAGGCGCTTCGCGTCGGACTCGACCACGGCGGACAGCGCGGAGGTCTCCTGGCGCAGCTGCACCAGCGACGCCTGCAGCGTGGCGGCCCAGATGGTGACGGCGGCGAGCGCCGCGGCGAGGACGTACACCGGCATGTGCCGGCTCGACAGCGCGGGGCGCCAGGAGCGGCGGCCGCGCCGCGCGGCGGCCAGCACGCGCTCGCGCAGCGCCGGGTCGGCGCGGCGCAGCGGCACGGACAGCGCGATGAGGTCCGCGATCTCGCGGTAGGCCCGGAACTGCGCGGCCGCCGAGGTGTCCGAGCGGATCAGCTGCTCGGCGTCCGCGGCGTCCGGCGCGCTCAGCGTGCCGAGCGCGTGCGCCGCCAGCAACTCCTCGCGCTCCTCCGGCGTCATCGGGACACCCGGTCAGTCTCCCACGTCGAGAACTCGGCGAGGGACTCGCGCAGCTTGCGCATGCCGAGGCGGACGCGGGTCTTCACCGTGCCCAGCGGGTCACCGGTGCGCTCCGCGATCTCCACGTGCGTCAGGCCGCCGAAGTAGGCCAATTCGATCACCTGTCGTTGCGCGGGAGGCAGCCGCGTCATCGCCGCTCGCACGGCGGCGCGGGCCTCCGAGACCATCAGCTCCGCCTGCGGGTCGTCCAGGTGCCCGACCGCGGGGATCTCATGCCCCGGCTCGTCGTCCTCGACGTCCTCCGAGCGCTGCCGGCGCGTGACGCGCCGCAGTTCGTCCAGCGAGCGGTTGCGCGTCACGGACATGAGCCAGCTGATGAAGCGCCCGCGCGCGGGGTCGTAGGAGATGGGCTGCCGCCAGAGGCGGAGGAACACCTCCTGCACCACGTCCTCAGCCAGCTGAGTGTCGTGGAGCACCCGCAGGCTGACGGAGAACACCAGCGTGGAGTAGCGGTCGTACAGCAACTCCAGCGCGACGATGTCCCCGGTCGCCAGGGCGGCCATCAACTCGGCGTCCGTCGATTCCGGGCGCGCGTTCGATCGCCTGCTACCCAGCGGTACGTCCTGCCGGGCGGCGCGGATTCGCGCGCGCATGCCGGGCGGATCACGAGGCGCGGGCGACGGGGCGGGGGCTTCTCCCACGGGGACCTCCGCGAACGCAGGTGGTGGACCGGCGGTGCGGTCATGATACCCACGCCGAGGATGCCTGTGTGTGACCCGCGGAACAGACGCTCGGGGCGCCTAGACGGCCGCGCCGGTGGTGAACAGCAGCCCCCGCGCCAGCACCTCGCCGGCGAGCAGCAGACCGAGGGCGATGTAGAGGAGGCCCGTCGCGGACATCATCCCGCGGATGGTGGCGGCCTTCCACGCGAGCACGGTGACCACGAGCGGGAACGCGAGCCCGACCGCCACCCGCAGCCAGAACGCCGGGTTCGCGACCAGCGACAGCCCCAGCCCACCCTCGAGCGGGACGGCACGCGGCGCGACGACGATGGCGAGGCCGACCGAGACGATCTGCAGCACGATCGCGCCGAGCACGACGAGCGACATCTGCTCCATCGGCTCCTTCGGCAGCCGGCCGGAGGTCAGGTACCAGTGCCCCCACATCATCGCCATGAGCGACGTGCCGAGGACGGCGGTGGCAGCGACCAGGCTCAGGAACATCCCGCCCACCGACCAGGCCGGCCCGCCGAGCCACAGCGCGAGCACGACGAGCGAGGCGAGCCCGACCGCGCTGCCCACCGCGCCCAGGGCCACCTCCAGGCGGTGCCGCTCCAGCATCGCGGCGGCGGTGTGCGCGCACGTGGCGACGAGGAACGCGCCGAACGCGACGCCGAACGGCCACTGCCACCGGGATGCCAGCGCGTAGCCCTCGACCTCGTCCGCGCGGGCGAGCAGGAGGAACGTCCACCCGGCGAGCATCGCCAGCGGCAGGACGGTGAGCGCGCCGGCCTTCACGTAGCCGGCCGTCACCTGCCGGCGCGCGTCGAACACCGTCACCATCGCGAGCCCGCCGATGGCGAGCTCCGCGAGGAGCAGGAGGACGGTGTACGGGAGAGAGGCGGCGCTCACGCGAGTCATCGTCGGGTGCGCCGCACCCCCGGTCAATGCGTGCGGGAGTCGCGCCGCGCCCGGTGGGCAGCACGCGCGGGCTGTGTCAGGATGGGCGCACTATGCCGCAGTACGTCGTCGCGCAGTACGGGGACAAGCGCCGCTACCTGGTGAAGGCGCTCCGCGAGATCGGCCACCGCATCACCCGCCTCGCCTCCCGCATGGACGACGACGACCTGTCGCGCGTCGCCCCCGGCGAGGAGTGGAGCGTCACCGAGATCATCGGCTTCCTCCGCGACAGCGAGCGCGAGGACCTCGCGGCGCTGGAGGCGATGCTCCGCGTGGACGGGTCGCGGATCGCGGACCGCCGCGCGATCCGCTTCACCGATGACGGCGCCTACCGCCACGCGGACCCCGCCGACCTGCTCTGGGACTTCGCGACGCTGCGCGACGAGACGACCTGGCTCCTTGAAGGCGCCGGCACCGGCTGGAACCACGTGGGCATCCACCCCTACCGCGGCGAGGTCTCCGTCCTCGAGTTCGTGCAGGAGATCAACGAACGCGACCTGGACGCGATGTGGCGCATCCAGCGCGCCCACGACGCCCTGCTCCCCCCCGGCCGCGAGCAGGTGACGGGCCTCGCCGAGCCCTAGCCCTGCCGCGCGGTCGTCGCAGCGTCGAGGTGAACAGTGGGGCGGCCCATCCCCCTGCCCCCTTCCCTGCGCGGGAAGGGGGATGAATGACGAGGGCTTCGCCCTCGTGCTCCCCCGGGACTCGTGGCTGGCGATGACCGGCCGAGGAACGGAGCCGCTCCGACCGCTCTCCCGGTTTCGGGAGTGGGATGAGGTGAGAGCGCTGAGTCCGCTGCTACCAGGTCGGCGCGGCGGTGGCCTGCTCGATCGCGCCGGGGAGGCCGTCGGGCTGGGTGACGGGGGCGGAGCAGACGGAGCCGACGCAGACGTAGGCGACACGCGTGCGGTCCAGCGGCAGGCCGAGCTGGCGCATGAGCAGGTCGTCCTGCGGCAGCGACAGGCGCTGCACCGTGCGCGCGGCCAGCGGCAGGCGGAGCGCCTCGAGGAACAGCGGGTCGGCGACGCGGTCGGGCTCGCCCGCCGGCCACTCCGACACGACCTTGAACTCCGGCTCCGCGGTGAGCAGCCGGTCCACCACGCGCGCGAAATCGGCGATCGCCAGCCCGCGCGCCTCGAGGCCGCTCGCGAAGGCGCTCAGCGTCTCCAGCGCGACCTGCAGGTGGCGCTCGTCGTGGGTGAGACGACCGAGCCAGAGGAACGCCTCCGCGACGGCCACGTTCTCCGCGAGCGGCATGAGCGGCTCCGCGAGGAGCGCGGTGTCCTCGTGCCCGTCGGCGGTGTCCCAGAAGCCGCGCCCGGGCTCGCGCCAGCCGCGCTGCAGCGTGCGCGCCAGCGCCCGCGCGGCGTCCAGGTGCGTATCAATGCCGGTGACCTCGTACGCGTGCAGGAACGCGAGCATCGCGTGCGCCTGGTCGGCCAGCAGGCCGAGGAACTGCGGGCCATCGTCCCACGCGTGGTACATGCCCGCCTCGCCGCCGCGCATCCGCGCCGCGAGGAAGTCGACGGCACGCAGGCCGCGCTCCGTCCAGTCGCGCCGGTTGAACGCGACACCGCACGCCATGAGCCCGCGCGCGGCGATCGCGCACGAGGCGGCGAACACGCGCGCATCGACGGCCGGCGCCGGCACCATCGACCGCGCGAGGCGGTCCGGCAGCGCGGCGTAGTCCTGGTCGGCGTCCTGCGCACTGGCGATCCCGCCGAGGTAGTTCCCCAGCGTCGCGTTGATGTAGGCGACCGTGCGCTCCACCGGCTCGCGCCATCGGTCCGCCGCGTCCTCGTCGGAGATCGCCACCTCGGCGATCGCGAGGAGGATCGCGCCCTGGTCGGCGGCGAGCTTCTCCACGTGCGGCGCGGACCAGTCCGGCTGGGTGGCGTAGCGGTAGAACCCGCCGTCCACGGCGTCGTACAGCCCGCCATCGACCATCCGGTCGAGGACGAACACGGCGCGGTCCAGGACGTCCGGGGTGCCTCGGCGGTGGTGCGCGTAGCGCCAGAGACGCAGCGCGTCGGCGTGGGGGAAGCGCAGCGCGGCGCGTGTCTCATCCGGGGCCGCCTCCGCGTCCTCGGCGGCGCGCTCGGGCTCGCGGAAGCCGCCGTGCTCCGCGTCGTACGCCGCCTCCACGATGTCGAGCGCGACGTCGAGGATGGAGGGCGTGAGCGACCCTGACGTGCGCCGTCCCGCCTCCGCGGCACGCTCGGCGGCGCGGGTGGCGCGCGCGGTCTCGATCGCGCCGGCGATGCCGTCGCGGTTCACGAGCCACTGCTCCTGCACGCCGGTGAGCGCGTCCAGCATCTGGTCGGGGTCGAGGTACGTCGTCTTCGCGATCACGTCGCCGTCGCTGGTGAGGAAGGCGGTCGTCGGCCAGCCGCCGGCGTTGTAGCGCGCGTTGACGTCCGGCCGCTCGTCCGTGTCCACGCGCACCGCGACGAAGCGCCGGGCGACAAGGTCGATCACGCGCTCGTCGGAGTAGGTCGTCTCGTCCATGACGTGGCACCAGTGGCACCACGTCCCGGAGATGGAGAGCAGGACCGGCAGGTCGTCGCGGCGCGCGCGCTCAAAGACCTCGTCGCTCCATTCCTGCCAGGGAATGTCGGCGGCGCGGTTTGCGCGCGGCGAGAAGTGGAAGGGCCCCGATGCGGTCACGCGTACCTCGTCGTCCCAGCGGCGCGGACGCGGCCCACGTCGCAGATCGAGCGTAGCACCCGGCGTGCCCACGGCCTCTGCGGGATCGCCCCGATGCGCCTCGCAACCCCCTCGCACGGCACGAGCGAGCGGCTAGAGCGCCCGGTACAGCTCCATCGCCTCGCGCGGCTCGCCGTCCGCCTCCCAGCGCTCGATGTTGCCGGTCGGCTGGAAGCCGTGCCGCTGGTAGAGCCGCCAGGCGCGCTCGTTGCCGGCGCCCATCCACAGCGACAGGCCGGCGGCGCCCCAGCGCTCGGCCCACGCCAGCGCCGCCTCCATCAGCGCGTCCGCCCAACCCTGCGCGCGCAGGTCCGGGTCCACCCACATCGCGCCGAGGCTGCCGAGGTGCGGGGGCGCCTCGCTGATGGCGGCGTACAGCGTGCCGCCCAGCGTCCCATCCCCGCGGTCGACGACGAACAGGGCGCGGGGATCATCGCCCGCCACGGCGGCGGCCACGTCGTGCCAGGTCTGTTCCGGGTCGGCCAGCGCCTCCGTCAGCGTCTGGCCGTAGGCGCGCGGCTCCAGCTCCAGCGCACGGAGGCGGACGGCGCGGTACGCCGGGCCCTCGTCGGCGCGCAGGCGGCGCAGCTCCATCGGCATCTCGGGGGCGCGCTAGAAGCCGAGGTCCTCGTGGCCGAGCAGCGTCCGCGCCAGCGACGCCTTGCCGAGGTGGCTGTTCCCGTGCGCGATGAGCACCTGGCCGATGTGCTCGGAGCGCGGGCGCTCGCCCCACGGCTTCAGCAGCACCGCCTCGCCCAGGTACGCGTCCGTCATCGCCTCGACGCGGGGGACGCAGACGCCGCGCAACTCGCGCACGTACTCCAGGAAGACGGCGGGCTCCGGGAAGCGCAGCGCGCGCGCCTCGTCCGTGGTCATGCCTGTGCCCTGCGCGACCTTCGGCAGGCCGAAGCGGTCGTTGTACCCCTGCTGCAGCCACAGCGGCGTCTCGCGCTCGAAGACGAAGAACAGCACGTTGTCGACCGTCCGCGCGATGTGCCAGACATCGAACCCGATCGAGTTGGCCTGCTCGTGCGGCAGGTGGTTCAACTCGTCCGTGCTCAGGTCCTCGATGCTGCGGATGCAGTTCTCGAACACGCGGTCGAGGAGCAGCGCGTAGGTCGCGGCAAGCGTGGAGGCGGGAGCGGCTTCGGTCATCGGGGTCCTCGCGATCTTCGAGCGGGTTCGGCAGGGCGGGTGGATGCGGCGCTAGCGGCGGCGGGCGGACAGCACGATGAGCACCCCGGCGAGCAGCAGCAGCAGCGGCCAGCTGAACCAGCCGAGGCCCCAGTGAAGCCACCACAGCAGTTGCAGGCGCTGCAGCAGCAGCGCGACGCCGAAGACGATCAGCACGAAGCCCAGGAGCATCGTCCGGCTGCTCGGTTCCGCCGCCGGTGCGGGCGGGGCGTCCGGGTCGGGCTCGGGCATGATCGCCCACAGCACGCCGTACAGCAGGACCGCGCCGAAGCCCAGGCTCACGATCGCGAGCACCACGAACGTGACGCGCACCAGCGTGGCGTCGATGCCGAAGTAATCGGCCAGGCCGCCGCAGACACCGCCGAGGCGGCGGTTCGTGCTGCGCGTCAGGCGGCGCGGGTGGGGCCGGTCCTGCATCAGGCACGCTCCTTCAGGAGCCCCTCGATCGTGTGGAGGTCGGCGTCCGAGATCTTGTGCAGGTTGCCGCGGAACACCATGCCGAGCTTCTTCGGCCCCGCTTTGCGCGTCTTGTCCAGCAACTCCGTGATCTCGCGCACGTCGATCGCCTGCCCCGGCTTCGCGATCACCACCGGCTTCGTGGCGATGCGGTACGGGTAGTCCTCGCCCGGCTTGCCCTCCGACTCCAGGCCGATGTCCGACGTGTCTTCGTACATCTCGCCCGTGACCTCGACGACGCCGCCGAACTGGACCGCCTTCGTCAGGTAGTAGACGATGCGGTCGCCGGGGCGCATCTCGCCGGACTGCTTCTCGCGCGAGGACTTGAACGGCGAGAGGTCGAAGCCGCGCTTGCGGAGCACCTCGAAGTTGTCGACGGTGCCGACGTTGATCCAGGCCTGCATCCCCACCTCCGCCTCGCGTGCTCGGAATCGTGCTGGTGATACGCGACGGCCCCGCGTGCGCGGGGCCGTCGGTGATGTGTGGCTGGCGTGTCCGCCCGCTAGTTGCAGGGGCGGGGCGTCCCGCCGCCGCGGCCGTCTGGAACGACGAGCCGCACGCGCACGAGGACGTCGCGTTCGGGTTGTAGATCGTGAAGCCCGA
>JBFWQJ010000098.1:0-10626 GCA_050249515.1 Dehalococcoidia bacterium
ATGCGCAGCCCCGGCGCGGCGCGAAGGCTCCGGGCTCCTCTCGTGCGCAGCGGGGGAGGGCGGGGGCCGGCGTGCCCGCCGGCGGTCAGTCCGCGCGCAGCCAGCCGTCGATGACCGGCACGAGCTCATCGAGGCGCTCGATCGTCGCGTCCGGGCGGACGTCGTGGCCGGGGACGAGCGGGTTCACGCGGTGCACCGCGCGCATCCCGGCGCGCTGCGCGCCGAAGACATCGTCGAAGAGGCGGTCGCCTACGAACACCGCGCGGGAGGCCTCGCGCACGCCGACGGCGTCCAGGGCGTACCGGAACGCCTCCGGGTGCGGCTTCATGTACGTCATCTCGCTCGTGTACGCGCGCGCGTCGATGAGATCACCGAGGCCGTCGCGCTCCAGGAAGTGCTCGTGGTACGCGGGCGGCCAGTGCGTGTTGGAGAGCAGGCCGATGCGCAGCCCGCGCTCGCGCAGCGCCGTCAGCGTCGCCACCGCCTGTGCGTCGTGGACGATGTGCGGCGTCCACGTGTCGAGGTAGCGCGTGCCCGCCTCCTCCAGCACGGCCGCGGTGACGTCCGCACCCAGCTCCGCGGCGGCCTCCGCCAGCAGGTCGGAGAGCGAGGCAGCGCGGGCGTCGGTCGTGGTGCGTGCCCACATGCGCCCCTCCACGTCCGCCAGGCGGTTGAGGATCTCGTCCTCGCCGATCGGGATGTGCCCGGCGAGGTGACGCGCGGCCAGCCGCCACATGTCGATGAGCTCGATCGCCGCGTAGTCGGCCAGCGTCCCGCCCCAGTCGAAGATCACCGCCTCGATGCCGCCGCCACGCCCGCCTCGGTCCGTCACGCGCCTGTCCCTCCGTCCACCAGCACCCGGTCAACGGGCGCGCCCTCCTCCGCGAGCCGCGCGACGACGACGCGCGCGACGCCTTCTGCCGCGATGCGTGCGGCCAGGTCGCGCGCCGCCGCGGGGTCGAGGTCCGCTTTGTTCACCACCACCGCGAACGCGCGCCCCTCCGCGTGCTGGCGGCCGCCCTGCGGGTGCGCGAGCACGCGCGCCACCAGCTCCGCGTCCACGGTCGCGCGGTCGAGGATCGCGCGCACGCGTTCGGGGCGGTGCACGTGCGCCGCGTCCACCGGCGTGCCGAGCGCGTCCAGCCCGACGACGGCGACGACGTGGGTCGTGGACGGCGGGATGACGGGCTCGTGCGGTGCGGGCGCCTTGAACGGGAGCTGGCGGCTCCCGTCCGCCTCGAACAGCACAGCGTCCGTCCCCTCGAGGCGCGCGAGGGCGTCCACCGTCGCCGGGGTGACCGGCACGAGCCGCGCCGGTGTCTCCTCGTCCACCCCCGTCGCGACGAGCGTCCGGGCGCCGGCGGCCCACGCCTCCGTCACGCGCGCGGGGAGCGCTCCCTCCGCGTCACGGACCAGCACCGGCGTCGCGTGCGGGTGCGGCGCGCGGGTGTAGCGGACGGTGCCGCAGATCACCGCCCGTCGTCCGAGCGCCTCGGCGTCTCGGCCCAGCCGGTACAGCAGCGATGTCTTGCCGCCGCCACCCACGATCGCCACGACCGGGCGGACGCCGGAGGCGTCGAGGCCCAGCGCGCGCCAGAGCGGCGCGGCGTCGGCGGGCGGGGCGTCCGGGAGCGGCTCGGGCATCGCGTACGATGCTACCCCGACGGGGGAACCGACGATGTCCGAGGCGGCCACGCACTCCTCGCCCGCGCCCGCGGTCACCGGCGTCGTCCTCGCGGGTGGGCGCTCCTCTCGTATGGGCCGGGACAAGGCGACGCTCGTGCTGGACGGCGAGACGCTGCTCCAGCGCACTGTGCGCGCCCTGGCCGCGGTCGCGGACGAGGTGGTCGTCGTGTGCGCCCCGGGCGCCGCGCTGCCGGACCTCGACGCCCCGTGCCCCATCCGCGTCGTCGAGGACCCGGTGGAAGGTGAGGGCCCGCTCGTCGGCATCGCCGCCGGTCTGGAGGCGGCGCGGGCGCCGGTGGTGCTGATCGTCGGGGTCGACATGCCGTTCCTGCGTCCGGCGCTGCTCGCGCTGCTCGCGGAGCGCGTGGCGGCCGGCGCGCGGTGGGTGCTCCCGATCGCGGACCGGCGACCGCAGCCGTTGTGTTCCGCCTTCGCGCGGGACGCGCTGCCCGTCCTGCGCGCGCACATCGAGGCGGGCGACCGCGCGCCGATGACCGTGGCGGCCGACCTGGGCATGGTGCGGCTCGCGGAGGAGGAATGGCGCGCCGCGGACCCGGACGGCGCCTCCTTCATGGACGTGGACACCCCGGAGGACTTCGCCGCCGCGATCGCGCGCCTCGACGGCGGGTTGCGCGGCGGCTGAGCGCATCGGCTAGGATGCCGAGCGTGAGCGCGATTCCTCTGACACCGGCCGAGTGGGTGGAGACCTTCACCGCGATCGCGATCTTCACCGGCGCGGTCGTGCTGGCGATCGTCGTGCCCGCGATCGTCGCGGCGCTCGTGCGCGGCCGCAACGGCGGCGCCGAGGTGGGCGAGATGGTGGTGCGCGCGCTGCGCGGGCCCGTGGGCGCGTTCATCCTCGTGCAGGCGTTCTTCATCGCGCTGCGCACGCTCTCCTACCTGCGCGACGAATGGCACCTCATCGAGCGCGGCTGGCTGGCCGCGTCCATCCTGGTGCTGACCTACGCGATCCAGCGCGTCGTCGCGCGGCTCACGCTCTGGTACGCCGGTCGCTCCGTGCAGGGGCGCTCGAGGATCGACGCGCGGACGGTGCCGCTGCTGCGGCGCGCGTTCAACGTGGTGATCTGGGTGGTCGGCGGGCTGATCGTCCTCGACACCGTCGGCATCCAGATCAGCCCGCTGCTCGCCGGCCTCGGGATCGGCGGTCTCGCGGTCGCGCTGGCGCTGCAGCCGATGCTCGCGAACGTGTTCGCGTCGTCCTACATGCTCTCCGACCGCTCGATCCACGTCGGCGACGCGATCCAGGTGCAGGGCGGGCCGGCCGGGATCATCGAGGACATCGGCTGGCGTGCCACGCGCATCCGGTCGCTGGACCACAACCTGGTGATCGTGCCGAACTCCGTGCTCGCCGCCTCGACCGTCACGAACTTCGATGCCAGCACGCCGGACACGGACGTCACGCTCACGCTGCGCGTCTCCGGCAAGGACGACCTGGCCGCCGTGGAGGCCGCCTGCGTCGAGGAGTTGACACGGCTGTGCGAGGAGGCGGACGGCCTCGTGCTGGCGGGAGCGCCGGTGTCGGTGCGCTTTCAGGCGATCGTGGACGGCAAGGCGGAGCTGCTGCTCCGCATCCGCGCCGCCTCCTGGCGCGAGGTGAACGACCTGCGCCACCGCATGATCGTCCGCATCCAGTCGCGGCTCCAGGCCGAGGGCGTCTCGCTGGTCTAGCGTTCCGCGGTCGCCGTGCCCGTGGCGGTCGCCGTGGCCGTCCCCGTCGGGGAGGCCGTGGCCGTCGCGCTCGGCGTCGCCGTGGGCGTTGCGGTCACCGTCGGCGTCGCAGTCGCGGTCACCGTCGAGGTCGCGCCGAGCAGGCGGATGAGCCCGTCCTCGCCCGGCGTCGTGGACCGCGCGGCGCTCAGCAGGCGGTCGCGCAGGGAGGCGCCCTCGTCACCGGCCAGCGCATCCGTCACCCGGCGTGCGTTCTCGCCGTTCTCCACGGCGTCCGCCAGCGCGGCGAGGCGCGCGCGCCGCGTGTCCTCGCTCCCGGAGACCGCGTCCGCCAGGGCGCGCCGGATCGCCTCGTCGTTGCGGGTGCCCAGCGCGACGCGCAGCCGGATCGCGAAGCCGTCCACGGCGGTGGGCAGCACCGGCGGTCGCGACGCGCGCGGCGTCGAGGTGCGCGTGGCCTCCGCGCTCGCGTCCGGCGTCGGCGTCGGCCGGGTCGCATCGGGACGTGTCGCGCCGGGGCGGGGGATGACCGGGCGCGGGATGTCCGGGATCTCGGGGCGCGTGATGTCGGGGACGCGTGGCGCGCCCGGCGTGGGGGTGCGTTCGGCCGAAGGCGTCCGGCGCGGCGTTGCGTCCTCGCTCGGGCGCTCGGTGCGCGTCGGGCGGGGCTCGCCGGACAGGTTGCGGCGCAGCCGGTCCTGCATCTCGCCGGACAGCACGACGTCCGCGCGGTCCAACAGGCGCTGACGCAGGCCACTGTCCGCGCCCAGCGCTGCCGTGACGCGTTCCGCGTTCTCGTCGTTGTTCAGCAGCGCGGAGAGCGTGAGCAACTGGACGCGCGCCTGCTCGGCGTCGCCGTTCGTCGCGGCCTCGTCCACCAGCGCGCGGATCGCGGCAGCGTCGTTGCGGCCGACCGCGTCCCGCAGCCGGGCGACGAACGCCGAGGCGGGCGCGGGGCCGGTGCCGCGCGTCGCGCTCGCGCCGACGGCGGCCGGCGCCGTCCCGGCGCCCTCGCGCGGCGGGTTCTGCTGGCGGCGCGCGGCCGCTGCCGCGCGCTGCGCCGCGATGTCCGGGGCCTGCCGTGTGCGCTGCGTCTCCACGATGCGGACGGGCGGGCGCTGCGTGGCCGGGGCGGGGCGCGGGCGGTCCTCCGCCAGCTCCACGCGCGGGCGGCCGTCCTCCAGCGCCACGCGCACGCGCACCTGCGCGGCCGCGCTCGCGGCGTCCAGCGGGATGCGGTGCTCCTCGCCGTTCACGTTCAGCACCAGCTCGCCGTCGCCCTGCTCGAAGCGCTGGAGCACCAGCGTGTAGTCGCCGGGGGGCAGGCGCTGGAAGTCGAAGCGCTGCGGGCCGTCGCCGGGGTTGGAGGTGGTGACGCCGCGGATCTGGCGGAAGATCGCGCCGTCCGTCCGCGCCCCCGTCGCCTCGCCGCGCTCGGAGACCAGCGCGGCGGCGAAGGGCGCGTCCACGGTCAGGCTGCCCGCGCGCTGCACCTGCGCGCGCTCCGCGACGCGCTGGCCCCTGGCCCGCACGATCTCACCGCTCGGCACGCTCACGCGTTCGTCGCCTACCACCACGGCGACCTCGCCCTCGGACGTGGCGACGGAGGTCTGCCCGTTGTCGATCGACGTCTCGAAGACGGTGCCGTGCACCTGCACGGTGGCGTCGGCGGTGAGCACCTCGTACCGCGCGCCCTCGCGCTGGTCGGTGACCACGTCGTTCCACAGGCGGCCGGAGAACTGGCGGATCTGCACCGTGCGCGGGCTGCCCGCGGACAGCGCCTCGATGGCGATCTCGGTCGAAGGGTCGAGCGAGGAGGTGGAGCCGTCCGGGAAGGTCAGCAGGACGTGCCCCTCCGCGTTCGTGCGGATGCGCGCGCCCTGGCGCACGGCGGCGCCGTCCGCCAGCGGCTGCCACTGGCCGTCCACCTGCTCCTCGGCGGCGCCGGCGAACACGGTCAGCGTGGAGGCGGCCGCGGGGGTGGACGGCTGCGAGACGAGCAGGAAGGCGCCGATGGCCAACGCGAGCGCCACGGGTGCGACCGCGGCCGCGAGGCGGGGGAGGAACGCGCCGCCGAGGAGCCCGGCGAGCGCGGGGAACCACGAGCGGCGCTCCTGCGGCGTCTCGCGGATCAGCTCCATGAACTGGGCACGGCGCACGCGGTCCGGGGCGCGCTCCGGGCGGCGCGGGACCGCCTGCATCGATGCGGCGGCGCTCAGCAGCGGCTCAAGCGCGGCGCGGTGCTCGGGGTAACGGTCCAGGCATTCGGCCACGGAGGCGCGTCCCGCGACGAGGTCGTCCAGGCAGCGGTCGATGACGGTAGCGAGGTCTGACGTGCTCACGGCAGTCCTCCCGACTCCTCGATCTCGCGCCGGAGGGCCTGGAGCGCCCGCATCTGCAGGCCGCGCACGGTGACCTCCTTGCGCCCCATGATCTCGCCGATCTCCTTCGCCGACTTCTCCATCAGGAAGCGCAGCGTGAGCACCTGGCGATGATCCTCCGACAGCCGTCCCAGTGCCTGCTCCAGCGCCGCGCTCATCTCCGCCGCCAGCACCAGCGTCTCCGCCTCCGCGTCCTCCGGCACATCGATGCCATCGAGGTCGGCGGTCTGCTTGCGGGTGCGGAAGTGGTCCACCATCTGGTTGTGCGCCATGCGGTAGAGCCACGCCTTGAACGGGACGCCCCGGGCCTCGTACCGGGGGATGGCCTGCCACGCCTTCATGAACACCTGCTGCGCCAGGTCCTCGGCGGTGTCCGGGTCACCCACGCGGTGGGCCAGGTACCGCACGATCTCCGGCTGGAAGCGGTCGTAGAGCTGCCCGAACGCCTCCGGGTCTCCGTCCCGGGCACGGTCGACCAGCGCCCCGAGGGCGGCCGGGTCAGCCGAACTGGCGACCGGTTGGCTGCGCGCGACCGCTTCCGACTCTTTCAACGACGCAGACCCCGCTCACGTTCGCCGATCCCGGGCACGGTCCGGCGCGGGGCGTGGCGAGGGACAGGCAGAGCGGGTGCTCTGCCCTCGGAGGGGTCGAGGAGACGCGGTTCGGCGTCGATACGCCCTCCGGTGACCCGGGTTCCGCCCCCGGACAGCCTGACGCCTCCGGGTTCCCGGGCCTGACCGTATAACGCGCCGGCGGGGCCGGTCGTTCCCGCGCGGCGGGCGCCCTCCCTGCGGGCTACGGGTACAGCGGTCCCCGGTCGAGGCCGGTGGTCTGCGGCAGACCGAACATAATGTTCAGGTTCTGCATCGCCGAGCCGCTCTGGCCCTTCATCAGGTTATCAATCGACGACATCACCACGGCGCGGCGGTCGCCCGCGGCCGTGAACACGGACAGGTCGATGTAGTTGGAGCCCAGCGTCCCCTTCAGCGTCGGCGGCTCGTCCAGCACGCGGACGAAGGGGTGCCCGGCGTAGAACTCGCGGTAGCGCTCCAGCAGGGCGGCGCGGGGGGTGGGGGTGGTCAGCGTGACGTGCATCGTGTTCAGGATGCCGCGCGTGGTGCCCAGCAGGTGCGGGATGAAGTCCACCGTCGCGCCCGACTTCGCGCCCATGCGGCCCAGCGACATCTCCGCCTCCACGACGTGCTGGTGGTTCAGCACGCGGTAGGGCACCACGTTGTCGTTCAGGTGGGAGAAGTGCTGCGTGGGCGCGGGCTTCTTGCCGGCGCCGGAGGAGCCCGTGAGCCCGTCCACCGCCACGATCCCGTCCGCCACCAGCCCGTCCGTGTAGAGCGGCGCCATGCCGAGGATGATGCCGATCGCGAAGCACCCGGGGTTGCCGACCACCGGCGCCGCCGCGATCGCCTCCGCGTTCAGCTCCGACACGCCGAAGGCGTTCTTGCCCAGCAGCGCGGCCGCGCCGTGCGTGGACTCCTTGATCGAGGGGTGCCGCTCCGCGTAGCGCGCGTAATCCTCCGTGGAGGTGAAGCGGAAGTCGCCGGAGTAGTCGATGAACCGCACGCCGCGCGAGGCGAGGTCCACGGCGTACTGCTGGGAGACCCGGTCCGGGGTGGCGAAGATCACCACGTCGCAGTCGTGCCCGATGCGGGTGTCGTCCGGCGCCTCCACCGTCAGGTCGCAGCGGCCGGTCAGGTGCGGGTAGACCTGGTCGATGCGCCGGCCGGCGTCGTCGCGCGCCATGAGCGCGGCGACCTCGAAGTTGGGGTGCCCGAGCAGCAGCTCGAGGATGCCGAGTCCGCCGTAGCCGGTGGCGCCGACCAACTGGGCGCGAATCTGCTTGTCCGCCATCGACCGTCTCCCTCCGCCGTCCCCTGGGGCCGGCGCGCTCCTGCAGGCAGACGCACAGGATAGAGGCGGAGCCCCCGCGCGCGATACCGTACGCGCATGACCAGCTCACCCACGCGCCCCGGCGACTGGCGCGCCTACCTCGACCTCGACGACGAGGCGCTCCTCGCACAGTGCGAGGTGGACCGCTTCCGGGCGAGCGGGCCGGGGGGCCAGAAGCGCAACAAGACCGACTCCGCCGTGCGCCTGCGCCACCGCCCCAGCGGCCTGACGGGCGAGGCGAACGAGTCGCGCTCGCAGCACGAGAACCGTGCGCGCGCGCTGCGGCGGCTCCGCCTCGAGATCGCGTTCGCGCTGCGCGCCCCGGTCGCCATCGACGCGTGCGCGCCGGGGGTGCCGGTCACGGGCGCGCTGGGTGAGGCGCTGGCGGGCGGGAAGTGGGCGATGTCGCCGAGGAACCCGCGGTTCCCCGCGGCCGTGGCGGGACTCTTCGATGTCATCGAGGTCTGCGGGTGGCAGCTGGCGCAGGCGGCGCCGCAGCTGCGGCTGACCACCTCCGCGCTCAGCCGTGCGCTGTCGGCGGAGGACATCGTGTTCCGCGCAGCGAACGAGCGCCGGACGGCCCTGGGCCTGCCGACGCTGCGCGCGGACCGGTAGGGGCGGCGAGACACCCCACCCCAGCCCTCCCCCGTCGAGGGGGAAGGGGGTGGCAGGCAGGGGGGGCGCTCAGGCCGCGCGGGGCGGTTCCTGCTGACCGGACGGGCCGTCCGAGACAGGTCGGAGCAGACCACTGCGCTTCAGCAGCTCCAGCCGCGCCCACTTCGTGTCCTGGTGCGCGACCTCGGCCCAGCCGAGCAGCATCGTCGTGAACTCCTCGCGCGAGGCGTCCACGGCGAGGCGCGCCGTGACCTCTTCCAGCATCTGCGCGCGGTGATCGCGCGACAGGTCCCGGAACCACGGGAGCCGTCCCAGCACGTCAGCGAGTGGTGGACCGATTTCCATATGCCGATCGTCGGCCGGTAGGGGGAACTCTTAAGGGGCGTCGCTGACGCTGCCGACAGATTCGCGCAGGCTAGCGACGGATCGTCGCCGTCAGTCCCTGTCGCTCCAGCCGGTCGCGGTACAGCTCGGCGCGCTCGAGGGGGCAGGTGATGACGTCCGCCTCGCCGTGCTCGTGCGCCGCCAGCATGATCTCGACGGCACGCGGCGGGTCGAGCTCCGGCACGCTGTCGAGGAGCGACAGGACGACGTGGTCCATGGAGTTCACGTCGTCGTTGTGCAGCACCACCGTCGCCGGAGGCAGGGAGGCGCGCACGGTCTCCTCGAAGGTGCGCGTGGGCGCCTCCGGGCGTGGCGTCGTCAGGCGCGGCGGGGGACTCGCGGGGTGCATCACCCCATCTTGCTGTGGTCCCACGAGCGCGTCCGGACCGGGCGCACCCGGATCGTGACGCGCTTCGAGGCCCACGAGGGGAACTCCGTGCCGGGGGCGGGCGCGGCGGGGCGCTCGGCGCCCTCGTGCTTCGCGGCGATCAATGCGCGCGTGTGGAAGGTGACCGCCGGGTCGCGCACGATCTCCGCCTCGCCGTCGATCGAGACGCCACGCAGTTCGTTGTACGCCTCGCCCGCCTCGACCAGCACGGTGATGCGCGGGTCGCGCTCGAGGTTCCGCACCTTCTGCGAGGTGCCGTAGGTGGTGAAGGCGATCAGCCCGTCGTCGTCCACGCAGAACCACATGGGGACGAGGTGCGGCCACCCGGTCGGGTTCAGGCTCGCCACCTGCAGCGTGCGCGCGCTCGCGAAGAGCGCCTGCTGCTCCGCCTCCGTCAGCTCGATGCTGTTGCGCTGGTTCGTCATCCCCGCCCCCCGTCCATCCTCGGTCCGTCGATCTGTTCGATGAGTGCGCGGCGCAGCAGCTTCCCGTTGCGCGTGCGCGGCAGCGTCTCCACGACCACGTACTCGTGCGGCCGCTTGTATTCCGCCAGGTGCTCGGTCACATGCGCCTTGAGTGCCGCGATCGCGGCGTCATCGAGCAGATGTCCCTCGCGCGGGACGAGGCACGCCGTCACCAGTGTCTTCATCTCGTCGATCCGATGCGCGACCACGGCCGCCTCAGACACGGCGGGGAACGTCTCGATCGCGTGCTCGATCTCCACGGGCGACAGGCGGTAGCCGAACGACTTGATGACGTCGTCCGCGCGGCCGTGGAACCAGAGGTAGCCGTCCGCATCGAGCGCGGACAGGTCGCCGCCGACGAACCACTCGCCGCGCACGACCGCGGCCTCCTCGTCCGGGCGTCGCCAGTACCCGAGCATCAGCCCGGGGTCGGAGCGATGCACCGCGAGCAGCCCGATCTGCCCGGCGGGGAGCGGCGCGTCCCCATCGCTCTCCTCGACCGGCAGGATCGCGACACGGCGGCCCGGCTGGGGGCGGCCCGGCGACCCGGGGCGCGTGGGCGTCTGCGGGCCGCTCGAGATGTACGTGCTCACCTCGGTCATGCCGAGCGATTCGTACATCGGCGTGCCGACGCGCTCCGTCCACTCCGCGAGGAGCGTGGGTGAGAGCGGCTCACCGGCGCAGAGGACGTGGCGGAGCGTACCGGCCAGGCCCGCGACGTGCTCGGGGCGCGCGTACTTCAGCATCTGCCGGTAGACGGTGGGCACGGCGACGAAGACCGTCACGCCCAGGTCGCGGATCAGCGCCGGCCAGCGGTCGGGGGTGCTCGCGCCGCCGGCGAGGACGGCGTGCGCGCCGGCGGCCCACGGGTCCATCAGCCCGACGCCCAGCGTGTACGACCAGTTGAGGGTGCCCGCGTGCAGCGTGGTGTCGGAGGGACGGAAGTCCTGCAAGCCCTCGCGAATCATCGCGCGACCGTGGACGGTGCGGTGCGCGTGCACGGCGCCCTTCTGGCGGTCGGTCGTGCCGGAGGTGTAGATCAGGAACGCCGGGTCCTCGGCGTGCGTCGCTGGCAGCGGCCCGGGCCCGTCGAGCATGTCCAGGTCGCCGGGGA
>JBFWQJ010000099.1:0-10623 GCA_050249515.1 Dehalococcoidia bacterium
ACCTGCCTCAAGCGCGTGTGCGGATCACACTTCGGACATCCATCCTACCGCGCCGGCACGTAACATCGACCAGTGCAGGTGAGGCGGAGCGATGTCGGACGCACGGCAGCCCACGGATGAGGGGATCTCCCGTCGGCGCGTGCTCGCGATCGGCGGCGGCGCCGTGCTCGCGGCGGCCGGCGTCTCCGGCGGGCTGATCCAGTGGGCGCGCCTCGAGGCCGCGGGGCGCGGTGCGCCTGCACCCGCTCGTGCCGCCGCCACGCTGGCCCCCACCGCGCCGCCCACGGCCACGCCCGCGCAGAGCGCCGCCGACGACGAGCCGTGGCCGCCCCCGCCGCTGGGGATCTCCACCACGGTCCCGACGGAGTTCGTGTTCGTCGTCGCGCCGGACGTCCCGGAGGCGGAGGAGCGTCTGGCGCGCGAGTCCGCGGCGCTCGCCACGAGGTACTACCGCGAGCGCACCGGGTTCTACCTCACCAACCGGCCGCGCATCCACCTGAACATGTCCCGCACGTCGGGCCCGCTGGGCGAGGCGGACGGACGGGACATCACGCTGCTGATCGGCAACCGGAACTGGCCGCGCCTGACGCGCGTCGACAAGGTGGCCGTGGTCTGCCACGAGGTGTTCCACCTGTTCCAGGTGGCGCTGGGCGAGGGGGCGACCTCGCCGATCCTCTGGCTGATCGAGGGGGCCGCGGAGTACGCCTCGCAGATGGCGGTCATCGAATCGGGCATGCGGTCGAAGACGGAGTTCGAGGGGTTCGCGCTGCGCGCGGTCTCGGAGTCGCCCCAGCCGCCCCTGGCGGTCGCGGGGCGCTCACCGTTCGCCACGGAGTACGCGCTGGGCGCGCTGGCGGCGAGCCAGCTCGTCGGCGACCGAGGCGTCCCGCCGCTGTCCGACTACTACCGGCGGCTCGTCACCGCCTCGCCGCTGCAGGCGTTCGAGGCGGCGTTCGGGGAGACGCGCACCGCGTTCGAGCAGCGCTTCGAGGCGTGGCGCGTGCAGCGAGGCATCCCGGCCCGCTGATCGCCCCGGCCCGGGGCGCGTAGACTCGGGGCATGCCCGAGCGTCGATCCCGTCCCGTGCCCCCCGGCGTGCAGGCCGACATGATGGCCGAGCCCGCCGCACCGGCCCCGCGCCGTGACGCGCCCCTGGCCGCGCGGATGCGCCCGCGCAGCCTGGAGGAGTACGTGGGGCAGGCGCACGTCGTCGGTGCCGGCCGCCCGCTCCGGCAGATGATCGAAGCGGACCGGCTGCCCTCGATCATCCTGTGGGGGCCGCCGGGGACGGGGAAGACCACGCTCGCGACGATCATCGCGCAGCAGACGCAGCGGTACTTCGCGGAGCTGTCCGCCGTCAGCAGCGGCGTCGCGGACGTGCGCCGTGTGATCGCGGAGGCGGCGGAGCGCCTGAAGGTCAGCGGCCGCCGCACGATCCTGTTCATCGACGAGTTGCACCGCTTCAACCGCAGCCAGCAGGACGCGCTGCTCCCGCACGTCGAGGCGGGCACCGTCACGCTGATCGGCGCGACCACGGAGAACCCGTCCTTCTACCTCGTCGCGCCGCTGCTCTCGCGCTCGCGCGTCTTCCGTCTGGAGCTGCTGGACGAGGCCGCGCTGTCCGCCATCGTGCGGCGCGCGATCGAGGACACGGAGCGCGGGCTCGCGAGCGATCCGGATGCCGCGCCCGTCACGATCGACGACGAGACGATGCACACGCTCGCGCTGCTCGCCGCGGGCGACGCGCGCACCGTCCTCAACATCCTCGAGCTCGCCGTGGACGCGACGACGCCGGACGCGGACGGGGTGCGCGTGCTGACGCGCGAGGCGGTGGAGGGCGCGGCGCAGGCGCCGACCCTGCTCTACGACCGCGAGGGCGACGCGCACTACGACACGATCTCCGCGTTCATCAAGACGCTGCGCGACTCCGACGCGGACGGCGCGCTGTACTGGCTGGCTCGCATGGTCGAGGCGGGCGAAGACCCGCTGTTCATCGCGCGGCGGCTGGTGATCACCGCGGCGGAGGACGTGGGCCTCGCCGACCCGCCCGCGCTGCAACTCGCCGTCGCGGCGCAGCAGGCGGTGCACTTCCTGGGCATGCCGGAGGGGCGGCTCGCGCTGGCGGAGGCGACGGTCTACCTCGCCCGCGCGCCGAAGTCGAACAGCGCCTACGCGGCGTACAACCGCGCACTGGCCGACGTGCAGGCGACGCGCAACGAGCCGGTGCCCATGCACCTGCGCAACGCGGCGACCGGCCTGATGCGCGGCATGGGCTACGGCGCAGGCTACCGCTACGCACACGACGAGCCCGACCACCTCGCTCGTGGGCAGACGCACCGCCCGCCCTCGGTCGAGGGGCACACGTACTACGTCCCGGGCGCGCTGGGGCACGAGGCGCGCGTGGAGACGTGGTGGCAGCAGCGGCGGCAGGCGGAGCGCCCGCAGGCGGAGCGCCCGCCCGGCGGCGGACCGGCCGCGCCGTGACGGCGGCAGTTCGCGCGGGCGCTGCGTACGCGCTCGCCGTGTTCGTGGTCGGGTTCGTGCTCGGGACGCTGCGCGTCCTCGTCGTCGCGCCCGTCACCGGCGAGGTGGCGGCGGTCGCGATCGAGGTGCCGATCATGCTGCTGGCCGCCGCGCTGATCGCGCCGCGCGTCGCCGCCCGGGCACGCATCGGCGGCGCGCGAGGCGAGCGCGCGACGATGGGCGCGGTCGGGCTGGGCGTGCTCCTGGCGCTCGAATGGGCGCTCGCGGTCGCGGTGTTCGGCCGGTCGCCGGCCGAGGTGGTCGCCTCGTACGGCACGGCGGCGGGCATCCTCGGGCTCGCCGGGCAGGTAGGCTTCGCTTTCGTGCCGCTGTTCACGTCCCCCGCGCTCGCCGGAGGGGCGGGGCGTGGACGTGACCGCACGGAGGCGGCTCGGTAGGCTGTGGACGGCGCCGCCGCGTGCGGACGTGTTCGATGTGGCCGGGCAGCGCCCGGCGTAGAGGAGCAAGACATGCCCGGACCCTATGACGTGATCGTGGTCGGCGCGGGGAACGCGGCGCTCAGCGCGGCGCTGGCCGCGCGGGAGCAGGGCGCGAAGGTCGCCGTGCTGGAGAAGGCCGGCTTCGATGAGCGCGGCGGCAACTCCTACTACACCGCCGGCGGCTTCCGCTTCCCGTACCGCGGCCTGGACGACATCCGCGCGCTGATCCCCGACCTGAGCGACGACGAGGTCGCCGGCATCGAGGTCGGCTCCTACGACCGCAACGCGATGCACGACGACGTGATGCGGCTCACGGAGGGGCAGGCGGACACGGAGCTGCTGGACCACCTGCTGAACAACGCGTACCCCACGGTGCAGTGGCTGAAGGACTACGCCGGGCTGCACTGGGTGCTGATGTACGGCCGGCAGGCCTACAAGGTGGACGGCAAGCTCCGTTTCTGGGGCGGCATGATCACGGAGGCGGTCGGCGGCGGCGCCGGGCTCATCGACCAGGAGTTCGCGGCGTGCGACCGCCTGGGCGTCGAGGTGCTGTACGGCACGAAGGGCGTCTCGCTGATCACGGACCCGAAGAGCGGCGTGATCACCGGCATCCACGTCAAGGACGAGAACGGCTTCCGCGACATCGAGACGAAGGCGGTCGTGATCGCCGCCGGCGGGTTCGAGGCGAACATGGAGATGCGCACGCGGTACCTCGGTGCCGGGTGGGAGTTCGTGAAGGTCCGCGGGACGCGACATAACACCGGCGACGGCATCAAGATGGCGCTGGACATCGGGGCGCAGTCGTTCGGGCACTGGTCGGGGGCGCACGCGGTGGCGTGGGACTACAACGCGCCGCCCACGGGCAACCGCCGCATCGGCGACCTGTACCAGAAGCACTCGTACCCGCTGGGGCTGATCTTCAACATGCGCGGCGAGCGCTTCGTGGACGAGGGCGCGGACCTGCGCAACTACACGTACGCGAAGTACGGCCGCGAGATCCTGAAGCAGCCGATGGGCATCGCGTTCCAGATCTTCGACCAGCAGACCATCCACATGCTGCGGGACGAGTACCGCATCAAGGAGATCACGAAGGCCGAGTCCGACACGCTCCCCGGCCTCGCCGCCGACCTCGGCATGGACGTCGGCGCCTTCGTCCGCACGGTGGAGGAGTACAACGCGGCGGTGCAGGGCGGCGACTACGACCCCTCGCGGCTGGACGGCGTCGGCACGAAGGGCATCGAGCCGCCGAAGTCGAACTGGGCGCTGCCGCTGAACAAGCCGCCGTACGTCGGCTTCGCGGTGACGTGCGGCATCACGTTCACCTTCGGCGGCCTGCGCATCAAGGCCGGCACCGCGCAGGTGCTGGACACGGAGGACGTGCCGATCCCCGGCCTGTACGCCGCGGGCGAGTTGGTCGGCGGCCTGTTCTGGCACAACTACCCCGGCGGCACCGGCCTGACCGCCGGCGCGGTCTTCGGCCGCACCGCCGGCATGGCGGCGGCGAAGGCGGCGCTGGGGCAGTAGCCGCGCCCCGCGCGTCTCGCTGACGGACGGCCGCCGAGGTGATCTCGGCGGCCGTTCTGTTACCCTCCGTCGTCCGCGCGCGGACGGCGCGGCCCCGCTGCGACTGGAGGCACCATGACGGACGCACCCGACACCTCGGACGACACGCCGAAGGACCACGCCGCCATGCTGCGCGGGCGCGCGCTGGCGCGGCTGCGGACGGCGAACAACTACTGGATCGCGACGACGAGGCCGGACGGCCGCCCGCACACGGCGCCGGTGTGGGGCGTCTGGCTGGACGACGGCCTGTGGTTCGGGACGATGGGCCAGAAGATCCGCAACCTGGCCGCGACCCCGTACGCCGTCGTCCACCTGGACAGCGCGGACGACGTGATCATGGTGCAGGGCCCCGTGGAGCTCGTGCGCGACCGCGCGCGGCTCCAGCCCGCCGCCGACGCCTTTCGCGCGAAGTACGTGGACGGCGAGACCGGCGAGCCGTTCGACGTGTTCCCCGTCCTCGGCGATGAGCCCGCGCTGTACCGCGTCACGCCCGAGGTGGGCTGGGCCTGGCTCGAGGGCGCGTACGTGTCGCACAACACGCGCTGGGAGTTCTAGCGGGGGCCCACGGGGCGGGGGAGTGCGTCCTACACTCGATCGGGGAGGCCGCGATGAGCACACTCTGGCGCTGGTTCCGTATCTGGGCCGTGCTGAAGCTGATCGCGGGGCCGATCTACCTCTTCGTCATCCGCCCGTGGGGCATGCGCTGGGGCGCGACGGACGAGGAGATCGACCGGCCGATGCCGGGCGATGAGATCCTGCCCGACCGCAACTACGACACGACGAAGGCCATCACGATCGACGCGCCGCCGGAGGCGGTCTTGCCGTGGCTGGTGCAACTGGGCAAGGGGCGCGGCGGCCTTTACAGCATCGACTGGCTGGACCGGCTGTTCGGCTTCCTCGACGCGCCGAGCGCGCAGGAGATCCTGCCCCAGTACCAGGAGTTGCACGCGGGCGACGCGATCCCCACGTCGCCGATCGACTGGCCCGTGCAGTTCGTGGACCCCGGCCGCGCACTCGTCCTCGGCGACCGCATCGGCGAGGGCGGCTGGTCGTGGGCGTTCGGGCTGTACCCGATGCCGGACGGTCGGACGCGCCTCGTCTCCCGCAACCGCGCGCGCACGCCCGGCGGCGTCGCGTGGTGGCTCGGCATGCTGGTGATCGATGCCGCGGCGCTCGTGATGACGCGCCAGATGCTGATCAACCTGCGCGATCGCGCCGAACGCCTCGCGCGGGCCTGAGGCGCTACTCCGCCAGCGCCGTCGAGGTCACCCGGCGCTCCGCGAAGTCGTGGACGTCCGCGTCGCTGTAGCCGAGTGAGCGCAGCACCTCGTCCGTGTCTGCGCCGAAGCGCGGGGCGGCGCGGACGCCGGTGATCGGGCGGCGCGCCATGCGCCACGTCGGACGCGTGGTGCGGACGCGGCCGGCCTCCGGGTGGTCGTACCAGACGAACGCGCCGCGCGCCTCGAGGTGCGTGTCCGTCGTCAGCATCAGCGGCGAGAGGATCGGCGCGGCGATCACGCCCGCGGCCTGCAGGCGCGCCGCGCTCTCCTCCGCGTCCCGCACCGCGCTCCACTCCGCGATCACCGCGTCGATCGCGTCGTGCGCGGCGGCGCGCCCGGCGCGGGTGGCATACGCCGGGTCGTCGAGGCGCGCGTCGTCGATGATGCCGCGCAGGGCGCCCCACGCGGCATCGCTGTCCACGGTGAGCGTGAGCCAGCGGTCGCGCACCGCGCCGATCGGGTTGCCGTTGATGTCCATGATCGGCCGGTCCGGCCCGTCCGCCGCGGGATAGGCGTTCGAGGGCGCGAAGTGCGCGTCGCGGTCGCCGATGCGCATGGGCAGCGGGCAGCCGAGGACCTCGCCGATCACGTACTCGGAGATCAGCCCGGCGATGCCGTCGCGCTGCGCGACCATGACGTACGCCGGCTCGCCGGTGCGCTGGCGGCGCAGCAGCGCGAGCGCGACGCCGGCCGCGGCGGTGGTGCCGGCGATCGGGTCGCCGTACGAGATCGCGCTGCGATGCGGCGCGCGGCCCTCGTACCCCTGGAGCGCGGCGAGGCCGCCCATCTGCTCGATCGTCGGCCCGAAGCCGATCCGCGAGGCGTCACTGCCGACGTGTCCGAAGCCGGGCATGGAGACGTAGATGATGTCCGGCTTCAGGCGCTTCACGTCCTCGTAGCCCAGCCCCTGCCGGTCCGCGACGCCGCTGCTCCAGTTCTCGATGAACACGTCCGCGGTCCGGATCAGCTTCCGCAGCGCCTCCACGCCCTCCGGCTGCTTGAGGTCGAGGCTGACGCCCAGCTTGTTGCGGCCGTACTCGTTGAAGTAGGGCACCTGGTTGATCTCCGGCACGGTGCGCGCGCCGGACATCGTGCGGATCGGGTCGGGGTAGGTCGGGCCCTCGATCTTCACGACCTCCGCGCCCATGTCCGCGAGCAGCCGCGTGGCGTACGGGCCGGCCCACACCTGCGATACGTCCACCACGCGCAGCCCGGCGAACGGCAGCGCGGGCGCCTCCTGCCCCTCCGGCGTGGGCGCGGGCGTCGAGGTGGGGCGGGGCGCCTCCGCGAGCACGGCGTCGGTGTGCTCGCCCAGCAGCGGCGCGCGGCGGTTCTCGCCGCGGTAGGAGCCCGGCTGGGTGCCGTCGAACTGGATCGGGCCGGAGGGCAGCGGGTGCCGCCCGAGGCGCGGGTGGTCGACCTGCTTCCAGAACCCGATCTCCGCGAGGTGCGGCCACTCGTACAGCTCGCGCGGTGTGAGGATGCGCGAGAACGGCGCGCGCACCTCGGAGCCGATGCGGAAGATATCCTCGGCGGTGCGCTCCATGGTCCACGCGGGGATGAGCGCGGAGAGCACCTCGTTCGCCGCGGGGGACCAGCCGGAGGCGAAGGCCGGGTCGTCCTTGAACTCCGGGTGCCCGATCGCGTCGTACACGGAGAACGACTGTCGAGGCATGGCCGCGATGCCGATGTAGCCGTCCGCGCAGGGCTGGATGCCCCACTGCGCGTACATGTTGTTGCCCGTGATCCGCGCGCTGTCCCCGCCGCGCGCGAGGGCGTTGGCCATCTGGCCCTCGATGCCCGCGACGTGCAGTTCCTGGATCGACAGGTCCAGCCGGTCACCCACGCCGGTGGCGTGCGCGGCGTAGAGCGCGGTGAGCGTGGAGGCGAAGCCGTGGAGGCCGGCGAAGTAGAACGCCTGGTGCCCGGCGGTCTTCAGGGGCGGCATGTCCGGGTCGCCGCACGCGGCCATCTGTCCGCCGGTGGCGAACGCGCTCACCGCGGAGGCGCGCCAGCCCGCGCGCGGGCCGTCCTGCCCGTAGGGTGAGATCTGCAGCACCACCAGCGCCGGGCGCGCCTCGCTCATCGCGGCGAGGTCGAGGCCGAGCGCGGCGAGCCGGCCGGGCGCGCCCGAGTCGATCACCACGTCGGCGCCGTCCACCAGCGCGCGGGCGCGCGCGACGCCCTCGGCGGTCGTGAGGTCGAGCACGGCGCTGCGCTTCCCGGCGCCGAGGTACGCGAAGAGGACGCTGTCGTCCGGGTGCGCCGCGGCGTCCGGCGATGCGGGCCAGGGCGGCAGGTGACGGACGGGGTGGCCCTCCGGCGGCTCCACGACGACGACGTCCGCGCCGTACAGCGCGAGCAGGCGGCCGGTGAACGCGCCGGCGACGTCCGTGCTGAGTTCGATGACGCGCGTGCCCTGCAGCATCCGTCCCCCCATGGCCGCGCCCGCGCGGGCGACTCGACTCGGGCGCATGGTAGCAGCGGACCGGCGCGCCCTCACGCACGCGGCGGGGCGCATAAATCTTTCAGTAGGGCTGCCGGGGGGGCGGTGTTATACCTCGGGCGCTCGGCGCGCACCGGCGTCGACGACGCTGCCTGGGCTGTGCGCGACGCACGGAAGGGACGACGACATGACCCGAGTGAAGGATGGCGTGCTCCAGCTGGACACGGAGGAGAACGGACGGATCTGGGTCGTCACCCTGAACCGCCCGGAGCGCCTGAACGCGTTCAACGGCGACCTCCGCAAGCAGGTGCACGAGACGTACTGGGAGTTCGCGCACGACGACAGTGCATGGGTGATGGTGCTCACGGGCGCCGGCCGCGCCTTCGGTACCGGCCAGGACCTGCGCGAGCGCGCCGACCGCGATGCCGCCGCCGCCGCCGGCCAGCCGGACCCGATGGTGGCGATGCCGGACTACCTGGCGAACATCTTCCCGATCGCGGAGCGCCTGAACTGCTGGAAGCCGACGATCGCGGCGGTCAACGGCATCGCCGTTGCCGGTGGCTTCAACCACGCGATGCAGTGCGACATCCGCATCGCCTCTGAGACGGCGGAGTTCGGCGTGACCGAGGTGCGCTGGAACCAGGGCGCCGGCTGGGTGCACCACCTGCCGCGCATCATCGGCCTCGGCAACTCGCTGGAGCTCGTGCTGTGGGGTGACCGCCGCGTCTCCGCGCAGCGCGCGTACGAGATGGGCTTCGTGAACCAGGTGGTCCCGCCGGACCAGCTGATGCCGACGGCCATGGAGTGGGCGACGCGCATGATGACGCTGGCCCCGCGCGCCGTCCGCAACTTCAAGGAGATCCTGTACCGCGGCTCGTTCATGAGCCCGTTCGAGGCGGCCCGCTACGCCACGAACCTGGAGCAGAACCTCCGCGGCATGAAGGACTCCATCGAGGGCCCGCGCGCCTTCGCGGAGAAGCGCCCGCCGGTCTTCCTGAACGAGTAGCCGCCCGCTGCCCCGCCCGCCGCGACGCTCGGCGGGCGGGGCAGCGACGCGTTCGGGCCCTTCTCCCACCTCTCCCCCCACCTCGACCGCTCGATCGAGCATCGCGGCCGCATCGCACGCCGATCCGGGCTGCAACCGTGCGTGCCACGCGCCGAGTGTCCGCTGCGATACGCGCGACGCACCGGTGCTCCACGGTCGATGAAAACGTTGCGGCGACACCCCCACCGCAACGGTTTCGTCACGGCATCACGTCCAAGATGACCGTTGTCCCGCAACACTTCTCACACCCGGATCCGCGAGATGCACCCCACGTCCGCGCCTCTGCCCTCCGACCCACCTTCGACGCTGCCGCTCTACTTCGCCGCCGCGGGCCGGGAGACCGGCACCGGCATCGCGTTCGTGGACCGCGACGCGCGGTTCCTCTTCGTGAGCGAAGGGATGGCCGCGATCAACGGCCTGCCCGTCGAGCAGCACCTCGGCCGGTGCTTCGGTGACCTCTGGCCCGAGGCATGGTCAGCGATGTCCGGCTACCACGAGCGCGTCCTGGCGGGGGCCCCGGTGACGTTCACGCTCACCCTCCCACCCGGCCCGGATGGGCGGCGCGGCGGGACGTTCCAGGCGTACTGGTCGCCGGTGCGGGACGAGGCGGGCGAGGTCATCGGCGTCGCGGCCACCGTGGTGGACACCACGGAGCTCGGCCGGTCGCAGGCCCGCGACCACGAGTTCGCCGCGCGACAGGGCACGCTCCGCGCGATCGCCAACCAGGCGCTCTCCGACGTGCCGATGCAGGAGGTGTTCCAGGAGGCCACCGCGGCGCTCCAGCGTCACCTCGGCCTGCCCTTCGTCCGCGCCATGCGCGTGGTGGCCGGCTCCGATCGGCTGGAGGTGTACGCGGAGCACGGCTGGGATGCGGAGATCGTGCGGCAGAGCCCGGTCGGGCCGCGCCGCGGCTCCTTCGCGGACTACGTGCTGGCGAGCAGCAGCACCGTCCAGTTCCCCGACCTGATCCAGGAGCACCGCTTTCGCCGCCCGGGCGTGTTCCTGGCGCATGGCATCCGCAGCGGCGTCGGCGTCCGTGTCAGCACGGGCGACCGGCCGTGGGGCGTGCTGGGCGGCTACGACGTCCGCGAGCGCACCTTCGACTGCGACGAGATCGGGTTCATCGAGGAACTCGCGGCGATCCTCGGGCTGATGGTGCACGAGCGGGAGTCGCGTGCCTTCCGCGAAGAGGTGCTGTCCATGGCGTCGCACCAGATGCGGACGCCGCTCACCAGCGTCATCGGCCTTGCGCAGCACATCCAGCGCCGCATCAAGCAGGGCCGTGTCGACACCACACCCGACCTCATCGAGTCGCTGGTCGCCGAG
>JBFWQJ010000100.1:0-10623 GCA_050249515.1 Dehalococcoidia bacterium
GATGCGTCCCGCGACGAACTCCGCGTACCGCCGGTTCTGCTCCGCTCGGTCGAGGTTGGAGTTGATGAACGTCGCGGCGATCCCGGCGGCCTGGAGCGATTCGACCTGGTCCTGCATCAGCGCGATCAGCGGCGATACCACCAGCGTGCGGCCGACGGCGAGCGCGGGCAGGACATAACACAGACTCTTGCCGCTGCCCGTGGGCATCACCGCCAGCACGTCACCCTCGCCCAGCGCGCCGAGGACGCGCGACTGGCCGTCCCGGAACTCCGGGTAGCCGAACGTCTCCTGCAGCCGCGCGCGATAGCCATCCAGATCGCGCGGGAACTCCGGGCGCGGCGGGGGCGGGATGCGCGAAGGCGGCGAGGCGCCGGGTGGGGCAGGCGCGGGCCGGGGCGCGAGCGCCGGCTGGGCGCGCGGCGGGGCCGGCTTCGGTCGTGGGGTCTCCGCTGCCGGCACGCCATCCTCGGACGGCGGGGGCGGCGCGAAGTCGTCGTCCGGGAACGCGCCGCACTCGGCGCACCGCGCGGCGGCGGGCGTCCAGGGCGCGGCGCACGAGGGACAGCGATCCGGCACCGGCACGGCGAGGCACCCTTCGGGGCGAGCAAGCGAGATGTGGCCGGGGGACTTCATGCTAACGCAGAGCAGGCGGGGCGTCCCGCGCGACCGGCATCCGCGCGGCCGTGCGGAGACGCGCGTTGACGCGGGCGCCGCCGCGCTCCGAACATGGGCGGGCAGGGTGGAAGGACGGTCGATGATGCCGCGGTCGCTTCGCACCACCCTCGGCGCGGCGGTCGCCGCGCTTGCGCTCGCCATGTCGCTCGCCTCGTGCACCTCGCGCCCCACGGTCGTCGTGTCGACCGCTACCGCCACGCCCACGGCGACGGCGTCCGAGACGCGCCCCGCCGAGAGCGCCCGTGCGATCGACTTCAAGGACCCGGCGCTGGTGAAGTCGCTGATCGACCACTTCAAGGGCGGGCAGGTCACGCCGGAGCGCATCACCTACACGGACGTCACCGGCGACCGCGTCGAGGACGCCGTGGTGATCGTGGAGTCCGGCGGCACGGCGGGCGACCTGGGCGCAGCGGTCTTCAGCGCGGTCGCGGGGAAGCCTCGGCTCCTCGGATACATCGATCAGGCCGGGCGCATCGAGGTTCGGCTGTCGGGCCCCGTGGCCGGCGTGATCGCGGTGACCCAGGGCGTGTACGCGCCCGCGGACGCCCAGTGCTGCCCCTCGAAGCTGCGCGAGCTGGTGTTCCAGTGGGACGGCACCCGCTTCAAGACCGTCACCGACCAGGTCGTCGACAACCCCCGGCGCTAGCCCCCAGATCTGACGTCTCCGTCACCGATCCGTCAGCGCACGGCCATCCGTGCGTTTGCGCGGTCCGTACCATGGATATGCGGGCGGGGAGACGAGGGGCTCGTCATGCCGGCATCGACTTCGCGGACCAGCCACCGGCGGCGCACCGCGTCCCAGCTCGTCGCGAGCGGCGAGGTGACGCGCGAGCAGGTCTACGCGGCCACGCTTGCGCTCGCACGGCTCCACGACCGGGGCGTCGGCTTCACGCTGGGCATCGAGGATATGTGCGAGGTGCTCGGCTACCTCGGCGCGAGCCGGCGGCCGCACCACGTCACGCTGCGCCCGCGTCGCAGCCGCGTCGCCTAGCAGCCCGTCGGCTCAGACCAGCCCGAGCGACGGCCCGCCGCCGCTCTCCGCCGCGTCCAGCGCGGCGAGGAACCGCTCCAGCGCCATCGCACAGCGGGCGGCCTCGGCGACGCTCGCCTCCACGACGACGCGGCGCGTGGTCACGGTACCCCACGGCGTCGCGGCCTCCAGGTCGAGCATCGTCTCGCGCCCCCGCGCGAGCGAGGCGAGCTGCCGCCGGTCCTGCTCCAGCCGCGCGAGGAGCGCGGGGATCGTGGGCGTGGCGTACATCAGCGCCGCGACCAGCGCCGGGTGCTCGTCGGTGCGCGCCGACGGCGCCGGTACCCCGGCCGTGATCGCGCCCAGCGTCTGCGACGCGAGCTCGATGAGCGCGGCGTAGCCGGTCACCCGCCGCCGCGGCGAGACGCCCTCGCCGTCCCACTCGTCCGCGCGCGGCTCGCCGATGTGCCGGAGCGCGATGCCGATGCGCCGGTGCAGTTCGCCGGACGCCTCCTCGAGCTCCTCGAGCGTGAGCGTGTCGAAGACGTGGAGGTCGGGCACGAGGAGGCGCTCCGCGTTCGGTGTCCCTTGCCCCGCGGGGGCGGGGGATGGGGTGAGGGCTGACGTCTCCCCTATCCTATCGCTATGGCGGAATGGGGCTTCTGGACACACCTCGGCGTCTTCCTCGCGCTCGTCGTGAACCTCTGGTTCGGCGGCGACTACATCGAGGCGTGGTTCGGCTGGACCGGCTGGGGGCACGTGGTGCGCTCCGCGCTGGAGATCGCGCTCATCGGCGCGTGGCTGATCCTCGTCATCGGGATGCGCGCTCCGCTCCCCTGGCGTCGCCCGAAGGACGGCGACGGCGAGGGACGCCGCGACTCTTAGCGACGCGCCCCGCCGGCCTGCGCCTCCCTTGACCCCTCGATCAGCGCACGCCTAGCCTTGTGGCACGTCCGGCGGGGGCGATTAGCTCAGCGGTAGAGCGCCCGGTTTACACCCGGAAGGTCGGGGGTTCGAAACCCTCATCGCCCACCATGCCCGCTCGCCGCGCCCTCCCACGCCCGGGTGCATCGCCGGGCCCCGCGCCCTACACTCGCCCCGATCCTCGACTCAACAGCGCGCCGCCGACGCGCGCGCGGAGCGGACCGCCCGATGAGCAAGAGCAAGCACGAGTGGGGCGAGTCCACCTACGCGAAGGCGACCGCCCGCGCGCAGGAGCGCCGCGAGCGCTTCGAGTCCTCGTCCGGCGCGGAGGTCGAGGCGCTCTACGCGCCGGAAGACCTCGCCGAGTGGAACTACCACGAGAAGCTGGGCTACCCCGGCGAGTATCCCTTCACGCGCGGCGTGCAGCCGACCATGTACCGCGGGCGCCTGTGGACCATGCGCCAGTACGCGGGCTTCGGCGACGCCGAGGAATCCAACCGCCGCTACAAGTTCCTGCTCGAGCAGGGCCAGACCGGCCTCTCGGTCGCCTTCGACCTGCCGACGCAGATCGGGTACGACTCCGACGCGCCCGAGGCGGAGGGCGAGGTCGGCAAGGTCGGCGTCGCGATCTCCTCGCTGGAGGACATGGAGACGCTCACGGCGGGGCTGCCGCTGGACCGGCTCACGACGTCCATGACGATCAACGCGACCGCGCCGATCCTCCTCGCGCTGTACGTCGCCGCCGCGCGGCGCCAGGGCGCGGACCTGTCGAAGCTCGGCGGGACGATCCAGAACGACATCCTGAAGGAGTACATCGCGCGGGGGACGTACATCTTCCCGCCGCGCCCGTCGCTCCGGCTGATCACGGACACCTTCGCGTGGTGCAGGGAGACCCTGCCGGAGTGGAACACGATCTCCATCTCCGGCTACCACATGCGTGAGGCGGGCTGCACCGCCGCCCAGGAGATCGCGTTCACCTTCGCCAACGCGATCGAGTACGTGGACGCGGCGATCCGCGCGGGACTGGCGTTCGATGAGTTTGGCGGACGGCTCGCGTTCTTCTGGGCGTGTCACTCCAACTTCCTCGAAGAGGTGTCCAAGTTCCGCGCGGCGCGCCGCATCTGGGCACGCCTCGCGAAGGAGCGGTGGGGCTCGAAGGACCCGCGCGCGCAGATGCTGCGCTTCCACACGCAGACCGGCGGCGCCACGCTGACCGCGCAGCAGCCGATGAACAACCTGATCCGCACCACGCTCCAGGCGATGTCCGCCGTGCTGGGGGGGACGCAGTCGCTGCACACCAACTCCTTCGACGAGGCGCTGTCGCTCCCGTCCGAGGGCGCCGTGGAGCTGGCGCTGCGCACGCAACAGGTGATCGCGCACGAGACCGGCGTCGCCGACACGATCGACCCGCTTGCCGGCTCCTACTTCGTTGAGGCCGCAACCGACCGCATCGAGGCGGAAGTCATGGCGTACATCGACCGCATCGACGAGATCGGCGGCGCGCTCGAGGGCATCGAGCAGGGGTTCCAGCAGCGCGAGATCCAGGAGAGCGCCTACCGCCTGCAGCGCCAGCTGGAGACCAAGGAGCGCGTGGTCGTCGGGGTGAACCAGTTCGTCACCGAAGGCGAACGGCCGCCCGAGATCCTGCGCATCGACCCGGAGGTGGGCCGGCGGCGGGCCGCGAGCCTCGCCGCGCTCCGCGCGCGACGTGACGGCGCGGCGGTCCGCACCTGCCTGGACCGCATCCGCGCGGCGGCGAGCACGGACGAGAACATGATGCCGCTGCTCATCGACGCGGTGGAGGCGTACGCCACCGTCGGCGAGATCTGCGGCGTGCTCCGCGAGGAGTGGGGCGAGTACCGCGAGGTGCTCACGATTTGACCGCCGACCTCTCCGCCGCGGTCGCCGCGCTCCTGGACCGCAACGCGCAGGCGCGCGCCGCGCTGCGCGCCGCCGTCGAGGGCCTGTCGGACGCTGATCGTCGCGCGTCGTGGCCGGACGGCTCCTGCGTGCACGACGCGGTCGCGCACCTCGCGGCGTGGGAGGACGGCTTCGCCGCGGCGCTGGAGATGGCGCTGCGCGGCGATCGGCCCGAGGTCCCCGGCTACGAGTACGGGCTGGAGGACGCGACGGATCGCCTGAACGCCCGCCTCGCGCCGGAATTCCCGACCCTCTCGTGGGAGCAGGTCATCGCGCGCCTCGATGCCGCGGACGCGCGTCACGACGCCGCGCTCCGCGCCGTGCCGGGGGCGCTGCCCCCGGAGCGCTTCGAGGACGGCCGCAGCGCGCGTCGCCTCGCGGCGGCGTACCGTCACTTCGAGGAGCACACGCCGCAGATCGTCGCGTGGCGCGCAGGGACAGGCAGGAGCAACCCGTGATCGACCGCATCCACCACATCGCTGTCGTCGTGCAGAGCGTCGACGCCGCGATCCCGTTCTACCGCGACATGCTCGGCCTCACGGTCACGGATGACCGCGTCATGGACGACCAGGGCGTCCGCGGCGTGCTCCTCGCGATGGGTGAGAACGAGATCGAGCTGATCGAGCCCGTGCGCGAGGACACCGGCGTCGCCCGTTACCTCGCGAGCAAGGGCGAGACGCTGCACCACATCTGCTTCCGCACGCACGACATCGACGCCGAACTCGCGCGGCTGAACGCGCAGGGCGTCGAGATGATCGACACCACCTCGCGCGTCGGCCTCGCCGGGCGCATCGCGTTCATCCACCCGCGCGCGATGCACGGCGTGCTGGTCGAGATCGCGCAGCCGCCCGCCGGCGCGCACGAGTCGGACGCGAAGGGCTTCGACCACCTCGCCGTCCTCGTCGCGGACTACCCCGCCGCGCGCGAGACGTGGAAGCGCACGCTGGGACTCGAGGTGGTCCGCGAGATCCCCGTCGAGGCGCGTCAGCAGGGCATCGCGCAGGTGCCGGCGGGCCAGTGCATGGTGGAGTTGATCTACGGCACCTCGCCCGACTCGCCGATCGGCCAGCGCATCGCACAGAACGGCGAAGGCATGTCGCCGATGGTCGCGATCGAGGTCGCCGACATCGACGCCGAGATCGCGCGCTTCCGCGCCGCCGGCTACACGCTCCCGGACGCCGCCACCGGCCCGCTCCCCGTGAGCGTCACGAGCACGATCAGCGCGGACCAGACGCACGGCCTCAACATCCAGCTCATCCAGTTCGGCCGCGCGGAGTAGCGGAGACCCCCGCTGCGTCCGGCCCCCTCCCCCTCGATGGGGGAGGGCGGGGGTGGGGGTGGCCCGCCCCCACCCGTTCCCACTGGCGTCGCGGCGCGCCCTCGGCGAGACTGTGCGCGAGCGGGGCGACGAGGAGACAGCGATGGCAGCGGCAGAGCGTCCCATTCGCGTGCTGATCGCCAAGCCCGGCCTGGATGGCCACGACCGCGGCGCGAAGGTCGTCGCGCGCGCGCTGCGCGATGCCGGCATGGAGGTCATCTACACCGGCATCCGCCAGACGCCGCAGATGATCGCGGAAGCCGCGCTGCAGGAGGACGTGCAGGTCGTCGGCCTCTCGATCCTCTCCGGCGCGCACCTCGAGCTGTTCCCGCGCGTCCTCGATGAGCTGCGCACGCGCGGCGTGGACGACGTGCTGCTCTTCGCGGGCGGCATCATCCCGGAGGTCGACGTGGCGGAGGTGAAGGAGATGGGCTTCGCCGCCGTCTTCGGCCCCGGCACCGACACGAGCGACATCATCGAGTTCGTCCGGCGGCACGCCCCAGCGCGCGCGTGACCGGCATGAGTGCCACCGCGGACGCCGACGCACTCGCCGCGAGCATCCTCGCCGGCGACCGGCGCGCCCTCGCGCGGTCGCTGACACACGTCGAGGCAGACCACGCCACCGGCCGCGCGCTCCTCGCCGCGCTCGACCCCCGCACCGGGCGCGCGCAGACGATCGGCGTCACCGGCTCGGCCGGCGCGGGCAAGTCCACGCTTGTCGGTGCGCTCGCCCGTGAGCAGCGGCGTCGAGGCCGCACGGTGGGCATCATCGCGGTCGACCCGTCGTCGCCGTTCTCGCACGGCGCGATCCTCGGCGACCGCATCCGGATGCAGGACCTGACCGCGGACGGCGGCGTGTTCATGCGCTCCATGGCGAGCCGAGGCAACCTCGGCGGGCTCTCCGAGAGCGCGGGCGGCGCGCTCGATATCCTCGATGCGGCCGGGTTCGACATCGTCATCCTCGAGACGGTCGGCGCGGGGCAGGACGAGGTCGAGGTGGCGAACGCCGCCGGGACCACGGTGCTGGTCACCAACCCGAGCGCGGGCGACGAGATCCAGTCGATGAAGGCCGGGCTGATGGAGGTCGCGCAGGTGCTGGTGGTGAACAAGGCCGACCTCGCGGGCGCGGACACTGCCGTCACGCAGCTCCGCGCGCTGCTCGCGATCGCCGCCCGCCACCCCGAGGAGGGCGAATGGGTGCCTCCGATCCTGAAGGCCACCGCCCGCACCGCGGAGGGGATTCCCGAGCTCGTGGACGCCATCGACGCGCACCAGCAGCATCTCCGGGGCTCCGCGCGGGCCGCCGAGGAGCGCCGGGCGCTCGCGGAACGACAGGTGATCGCCCTCGCGCGGGCCGCGCTGCACCGCGAGGCGCTGGCCGCCGCCGGCGCGGGGGGCGCACTCGCGCCGCTAGTCGATGATGTCGCGACACGATCTCGCGATCCGAGGAGCGCCGCGGAGGCGCTCCTGCGCGCGATCCGCGCCGAGTGGGCCCAGGACGACGCGGCCGGCCCGGACGGGGCGGGACGATGACGCTGCGCCTGTACCTCGTGCGGCACGGACAGACCGACGGAAACGTCGAGGGGCGGTCGCAGGGGCATCGCGAGGTGCCGCTGAACGAGCGCGGGCAGCGGCAGGCGGCGGCGATCGGCGAGCGGCTGCGGCCGCGCCCGCTCGTCGCCGTGTACGCCAGCCCGCTCGGTCGCAGCCTGACCACCGCTGAGGCGATCGCCGCGCCCCACGGGCTGGACGTCGTCCCGGACGCGCGACTCGCCGAACTGGACCACGGCATCCTCGATGGGCTCACCGGCGAGGAGCTGCGCCGCGACTACGCCGACTTCCTCGCGCAGTGGCGGGAGGGCGACCCGGCTGAGCTGGCGATGCCCGGTGGCGAGTCGATGGGCGACGCCCAGCGCCGCATGGTCGTCGCGATGGAGGCGATCGCCGCGGAGCACCCGGACGGGGAGGTCGCGGTCGTCTCCCACAACCTCGCCACGCGCGCCTTCCTCTGCTACGCCCTCGACGTCCCGCTCGTCACCTTCCGCCGCTTCCGGCACGACCTCGCCTCCTTCGCGGAGCTCGAGCGTCTTTCGGGGGGCGGGTGGCTGGTGGCGCGGCTGAACGAGCAGTGCCACCTCCCGGGCGACTAGCCCCCGGAGGCCGTATTACGGTCGCGAGTGACACGTTATTGTGCGCACGAGCACGGGGCTGTACCGTGCTGGCAGGCGGGACGGCTCTTTGGAGAGCCCGGCAGGGATGTCCGGCCCCGTGCGTCTGCGTCTCCCCACCTTCGGCCCGTCGCACATGGTCCTCGCGGTGGCGTTGCTGCTGCTGGGACTCTTCGTGTACGCCGGCGTCCAGACGGCCGCACAGTCGTACCGCCTCCGCGAGCACGAGCGCGAGATGTTCATGCGCGTCCAGGAGCTGCGCCAGCAGCGCGCGGAGCTGCAGGGGCTGCTGGCCTACCTGAAGTCCGATGAGTACGTGGAGGCGTTCGCCCGGCAGCAGTTCGGCCTGGTGAAGCCCGGCGAGATCCTCGTGCAGGTCGATGCGCCCGTCGCGCCGCCTCCGGAGCGCCGGCCGGGCGAGAAGTGGTGGGAGGCCCTCTTCGGCACCACACCGGTGATCACCGCCGCCCCGGCCAGCACGCCCGGGACGCCGTAGAGCGCGCCCCCCCCCCGAGTCCCACAGCCCCGCGCTACGCTGCGCGCATGACCAGCCCAGCGGTGCCTTCGCTTGCGACCAACCGGCGCACCGGCGCCTTCGAGCGGCGCGTCGCCCGCGCGCTCGCGGCACACGTCGACGCCGCCGAGCCGCTGCTCGTCGCCTGCTCCGGCGGCCCCGACTCGCTCGCCACGTTCGTCGCCGCCGCGCGCGTCCGCCCGTCCGGCACCGTGACCGCCGCGCACTTCGACCACCGCCTGCGCCCCGCGGACGAGGTGGCGCGCGAACGCGCGATCGTGCAGTCGGTGTGCGACGCCCTCGGCATCCGCCTCGTCGCCGGCCGCGCTGCGCGCCGCCCCGCCGACCGGAGCGAGGCCGCCGCCCGGGAGGCGCGCTACCGCTGGCTCGCGCGCGCCTGCGGGGACCTGCACGCCGCCACGTGCGCCACCGGGCACACGCTGGACGACCAGGCGGAGACGGTGCTCCTGCGCCTCGCGCGCGGCACCGGGCTGCGCGGGGCCGGCGGCATGGAGGGCCGCAGCGAGTGGCCCGTGCCCGTCCGCGGCCGGCGACCGGTGCTCGTCCGCCCGCTCCTGGACGTGCCCCGCGCCGACATCGAGGCCTACCTCGATGCCCTCGGCGTGTGCGCCGCGCACGACCCCTCCAACGACACGCTGGACTACGCCCGCAACCGCGTCCGCGCGCGCGTGTTGCCGGAACTGCGCGCCGTGAACCCCCGCGCTGCCCACCAGATCGCCGCCTTCGCCGCCGGCGCGCGCGAGGACGACCTCGCGCTGGACGCCTGGGCCGTCGCCGCGTTCACCCAGCTGCAGAACGCAGAGCAACCGGACGGCGAATCCGAGGTGCGCCTGGACCGCGCCGGGCTCCTCGCCCTCCCGACTGCGGTCGCCCGCCGCGTGGTGCGACAGGCCGCGACGCGCCTCGGCCTCACGCTCGAGCGCGACCAGGTGGCGGCGGCGCTCCACGCGGCCGGCGCGCGAGACCGGCGCGCCGCGCTGGGGCGGGGCGTGGAGGCGGTACGGGAGGGCGACACGCTCGCGCTGCGGCGGGTGGCGCAAATTTCCGGAAATCTTCCCGTTACCCGCTAGCGCTACCCGGATCCGGTGCTATGATCCTCGGGTTGCCTCGGACGGGTTCCAAAACACCTGACACCGGCGCGGTTCCAGCTCGAGCATTCCTCCAAGAATGTTTCTTGAAATCGCGCCAAGACAGTTGACGTATGGATGCCGGTTTCGTAGCATCTCTATTTGTCGCCCGTGGGGCGGCAGCGCACATTAACATCTGGATAGCAGGCAGAATCTGAACAGTGATCCCCGTCAATCCGGGGTCCTGGCAGAGCGTCGACACGCGCGTGGCCCTCGGGCGACGGGCGCGTCTCGTTGTGTCCGGATCTGAGGTGAGACGAATTTGAAGCAGGTAATTTCCCACTTCGGTGGGTGACTCTTCACTCTTAATGGAGAGTTTGATCCTGGCTCAGGATAAACGTTGGCGGCGTGCCTAACGCATGCAAGTCGCACGGGGGCTTCGGCCCTAGTGGCGGACGGGTGAGTAACACGTAGGGACCTGCCCAGAAGTGGGGGACAACTCTCCGAAAGGAGAGCTAATACCGCATACGGTCTACGGACCAAAGCAGCAATGCGCTTCTGGAGGGTCCTGCGGTGGATTAGCTAGTTGGTGGGGTAACGGCCTACCAAGGCGACGATCCATAGCTGGTCTGAGAGGATGATCAGCCACACTGGGACTGAGACACGGCCCAGACTCCTACGGGAGGCAGCAGCGAGGAATTTTGCACAATCGACGCAAGTCGGATGCAGCAACGCCGCGTGGGGGAAGAAGGCTCTCGAGTTGTAAACCCCTTTTGTGAGGGAAGAAGATCTGACGGTACCTCACGAATAAGTCACGGCTAACTACGTGCCAGCAGCCGCGGTAATACGTAGGTGGCGAACGTTGTCCGGATTTACTGGGCGTAAAGCGCGCGCAGGCGGATTGGTAAGTCAGAGGTGAAATCTCCCGGCTCAACTGGGAGGGGCCCTTTGATACTGTCAGTCTTGAGATGCCTAGAGGAGAGTGGAAATCCCGGTGTAGAGGTGGAAAGCGAAGATATCGGGAGGAACACCAGAGGCGAAAGCGA
>JBFWQJ010000101.1:0-10394 GCA_050249515.1 Dehalococcoidia bacterium
GGGGCCGGGGCGCGGCCCGACCTGCGGCGCGCTGCGAGGCGTGGGGTGCGGGTTGCTCGCCATTACGCGGCCGCCTGTCCCAGGTGCTCCGCCACGCGGAGGCGGGCGGAGCGGGCGCGCGGGTTGCGGGCCACCTCGGCTTCGGTCGGGCGGGACACCTTGCGCGAGATCTCGCGCAGGGTCGCGCGGTGGTCGCAGGTGCACACGGGCTGTCGAGGCGGGCAGACGCAGTCGCGCGCGCGGTCGCGGAAGAACGTCTTGACCGCGCGGTCCTCCAGCGAATGGAAGGAGATGACGGCGATGCGGCCACCGGGGCCGAGCAGTCCCTCCGCGTCCACCAGCGCGCGCTCGATCTGCTCCAACTCGCCGTTCACGGCGATGCGGAGCGCCTGGAAGGTGCGCGTCGCGGGGTGGATGCGGTCCGCGGGCGAGCGGCGGGAGACGCCCTCGACGAGGCTGGCGAGCGCGCCGGTGGTGTGGAGCGGGCGGCGCGCCACGATGGCGCGGGCGATGCGGCGGGAGTTGCGCTCCTCGCCGTACTCCCAGATCAGCGCGGCGAGGCGCGCTTCGTCGTAGGTGTTCACGATGTCGGCGGCGGTCACGCCGCCGTCCGGGTCCATGCGCATGTCCAGCGGCTCGTCCCGCATGAAGGAGAAGCCGCGCCCCGGCATGTCGAGTTGCATCGACGACACGCCGAGGTCGAACAGGATGCCGTCCACGGGGCGGAAGCCGAGCGCGTCGCAGATCGGGGCGATGTCGGCGAACTCGCCGCGCGCGACCACCACGGCGTCGCCGTAGGGGGCGAGGCGCTCGGTGGCGATGCGGATGGCGTTCGGGTCACGGTCGATGCCCAGGAGGCGCCCGCCGGGCTGGGCGGCGGCGACGATCGCGGCGGAGTGGCCGCCGAGGCCGAGGGTCGCATCGACATAACGTCCGCCCGGACGCACGGCGAGGGCTTCCACGATCTCGGGAAGCATGACCGGCTCGTGCTGGGGAGCAGCCGCCATCACTCGACCTCGTTGGCTTCGTCCAGCGCGGCGAGGCGCTCTCGCTCCTCAGCCCACCGGTCAGGATGCCACAATTCTAGGTAATCGCCACAGCCGATGATCAATATCTTACCCACAAGCCCGGCTTCATCGCGAATCTGGGCGGGGGCGAGGATCCGGCCCTGCTTGTCGAGTTCCACGCTGTAGGCGTCCGGAAGGAACGCGCGGCGGATTCTGCGCGCGTTGGTGTGCCGGTTGCCGTCCTCGCTGCCGAGGCGGCGTTGCACTTCTTCATCGAACGTGGCCTGGGTGTAGAGCTCGGCGCAGCCCTCGGGGCCGCGGCGCAGGACTCCCCCATCGACGAACGCGGGCCGGTAGCGGGCGGGGATTGCTATCCGGCCGCGTTCGTCGAGGGAATGTTCGAAGGTCCCGAAGAAGAACACCCTCGGCCGCCTTCGAATTCGCTCGGGGGATGGGCAGTTCTCCCATTTCCCCCCACAACGGTGCCAACTCTACCATCCAGCCACCCAGCGCCGCAATATCCCCGCCCGGAAATTTCTTCGCGTTACGATCGAAGCCCCCGCAGGCCACGCGCACCGGCGGAACGCACGCCGCGCGAGACGCACGCCGAGGGAGACGGAGCACCGCCATGAGTCCCGCTACGAGTCATCGAGCCGCCGTCCTCACGATCAGCGACCTGGGGGCGCGCGGGGAGCGCGAGGACACGGCCGGCCCGGCCGTCGCGGGCATGCTCGCCGGCGCGGGGTTCGAGGTGGCGGAGCGGGCGCTGGTCCCGGACGACGCCGACGAGATCGAGGAGCGCCTGGTGCGCTGGTCGGAGCAGGGCATCCGCCTGGTGCTCACCGCCGGCGGCACGGGCCTGACCGCGCGTGACCACACCCCACAGGCGACGCTCCGGACGATCGACTACCGCGTGCCCGGGATGGAGGAGGCGATGCGCACGGCGAGCATCGCCGTCGTGCCCACCGCCATGCTCTCCCGCGGCGTGGTGGGCGTGCGCGGCCGCACGCTGATCGTGAACCTGCCGGGGAGCGAGCGCGCCGCCCGCGAGAACCTGGCGGTGATCCTCGGTGTCCTCGACCACGCCTGTGACCAGCTCGCCGGCGACGCGGCGGACGTGGCCGCGTTGCACGAGGAACTGAAGGGCGAAGCGCCGGAGGGCGGCCGGTGACGCCCGCCGCCTCGATCCGCTTCGATGTGCTGACGATCTTCCCGCGCATGTTCGAGAGCCCGCTCGCGGAGTCCATCCTCGCGCGGGCGCGGGCGGCGGGGCTACTGGACGTGCAGACGCACGACCTCCGGCAGTGGACGCACGACCGCCACAAGACGGTGGACGACGCGCCCTTCGGCGGCGGCGCCGGCATGGTGATGAAGCCCGAGCCGATCTTCGAGGCGCTCGACGCGATCCAGCCGATGGCCCCGGAGCGCGCGACCGTGCTGCTCATGTCGCCGCTGGGCCGCACGCTGGACCGCGCGCTGGTGGACGAACTGGCCGAGCATCCGCGCCTGCTGATCATCTGCGGCCGCTACGAGGGCATCGACGAGCGCGTCCGCGAGCACGCCGTGGACGTCGAGGTGTCGGTGGGCGACTTCGTCGTCTCGGGCGGGGAGCTGCCCGCGATGATCGTGATCGACGCCGTGTCGCGCCGCGTGCCCGGCGTCCTCGGCTCCGAGGCGTCGCTGACGGAGGAGTCGTTCGACGACGGACTGCTGGAGTACCCGCAGTACACCCGCCCCCCGGAGTACCGGGGGTGGGAAGTGCCGCCGATCCTCCTCTCCGGGAACCACCCCGAGGTCGACAAATGGCGCCGCCGCCAGCGCCTCCTCCGCACCCGCGACCTGCGCCCCGACCTCCTCGAGGGCGTGGAGATGACGTCGGCGGAGCGGAAGTGGCTGGCGGAGCAGGAGTAGGCGGATGTCGACCCTGGCGGCCCTGGTGCTGCTGCTGGTTCCCGTGGCGGTACTGGTCGCGTTTATCCGCTGGGGCGCTTGGATGGAGCGGCGACTCGAGCGGAGCTGGTACCTGACGCTGGAGAACCGGCGTGTGAACCGGTGGAGGCATGTGAGTGACGCAGAGCTTCAGGCGATAAAGCCACCGCCGGCCCTGAACGACGACCATGCGGAGCTCGATGGCTGTATGGGTCGATGGTTCGTCACGCTCTGGTTGTTCCTCTTCACGGCGATCCCGTGCTGGTCCGCTGCGTTTCGTCTCCTGCGAGGTGGCTGACGGCCGGAGCAGCGGGGCGTCTGCTGGCCCCCTCGACGCTAGTTCGGGGACTCGGCTAGAATCTGAGTTCGCGCGTCCGGCGGGCGCGCCTCCAGATATCGACCCCGACGGGAACTGACCATGGCAATCGATCTGCGTGAACTGGCCCAGCCGCGCCCGGCGCACCTGCCGGCGCTCCCCGAGTTCGGCCCGGGCGACACCGTCCGCGTGCAGGCCCGCGTCGTCGAGGGCGACCGCGAGCGCCTCCAGCCGTTCGAGGGTGTGGTGATCCGCGTGAAGAACGGCCCGGCCGGCAACTTCACGGTGCGGCGCATCGCCTCCGGCATCGGCGTGGAGCGCACGTTCCCGTTCAACAGCCCGCGTCTGGAGACCGTGGCCGTGACCCGCAAGGGCCGCGTGCGCCGCAGCCGCCTCTACTACCTCCGCGGCCGCACCGGCCGCGCGGCGCGGGTCAAGGAAGCGCGTCGCGGCTAGCCCGCCTCGCGTCCTCGCAGACTGCTTCAACGCCGGGCACCGCCCGGCGTTGTCGTGTCCGGGGACCGGAGGCGAAGACCCTCACCCTATCCCTCTCCCGCTGCGCAGGAGAGGCGCCGGAAACCCGGCGGCGTGCGCGCGACCTCCTCGCCCTATGATCGCCGCATGAGCGCCACGCCGACCTCGACGCGCCCGCGGTACGTGAAGGTGGCGGTCAACTCCGGGCGGCCCACGAACCTCACGTTCTCCTACTCAGTGCCGGAGGGGCGCAGCGTCGTCCCGGGCGAGGTGGTGCACGTCCCGTGGGGGGCGAGGACGCTCCAGGGCGTCGTCGTCGAGGCGATGGACACGCCGGGCTACATCCGCGACGAGGTACGCCCGCTGGAGCCGCCGATCGACGCGGCACCGTGCATCCCGGCCGACCGGCTGCCGCTCGCCGCGTGGATCGCGGACTACTACCTCGCCCCGCCGTGGGAGTCGCATGCGCTGTTTCTGCCGCCCGGCGCCGGCGAGCGGCCTCGGACGGCCGTCTCGCGCGGCGCCGGCGAGCCGTCCGCGCTCTCCGCGCGGCAGCAGGCGATCTTCGACGCGCTGACCGAGATCCCCGTCGACACCGAGGAGCTGAAGTCGGACCTGGCCCCCGCCGTGGGCGCGCGCGGCTTCGAGGCGGCGCTGGCGGTGCTGTTCCGGCGGGGGCTCGCGGAACGCCATTTCACGCTCGCCCCGGCCCGCGCGCGGCCGCGCGTCGTGGAGGTCGTGCGCCTGGGCGTGACGCCGAAGCAGGCCCGCGACTTCGCCGACGCGATCGAGGGGCGTCGCGCGTCCCGTCGGGTGCGCGCCCTCCGCTTCGTCGTCGCGCAGGGCGGGCGCGCCTCGTTCATGCAGACGGCGAAGGAGGCGCGCGGGGCGCCGGCCGTGGAGACGCTGATCGCGGACGGCGCGCTGGAGCGCGTGGGCGACCGGCAGGACGAGGTGCGCCTGCTGCTGGACGAGGCGGCGACGGCGCGGCTGATGCGGCAGCTCTCGCGCGGACAGGCGGAGCAGGCGGCGGCCGGCATCCTCGAGCGGCTGGCGGAGGTGGCGGAGCGGGGCGAGGCGGCGGAGCTGCCGGTGCGCGGGCTGTCCGCGGAGGTGCCGGGGGACGTGCGCGGGGCGCTGGAGGGGCTGGTCGGGTCGCGCCTCGTGACGCTGGCGGAGGTCCTGGACCGGCGCGACCCCCTGCGCCATCTCGTTGACCTCGTCGTGCGCCCGCCGGTCGAGTTGATCGCGGAGCAGCGCGAGGCGGCGGAGGCGATCAAGGCGGCGATCGACCGCGCCGACGGGAGTGGGCTGCTGCTCCACGGCGTCACGGGCAGCGGCAAGACGGAGGTGTACCTGGACAGCCTGAGGCACGCGGTGGCGTCGGGCCGGCGCGGCATCGTGCTGGTGCCGGAGATCGCGCTCACCCCTCAGACGGTGCGTCGATTTGCCGAGCGGTTCCCCGGGCGGGTCGGCGTGCTGCATTCCGGCCTGAGCCTCGGCGAGGCGTACGACGAGTGGCATCGCATCGCGCGCGGCGAGTACGACGTGGTGATCGGGTCGCGTTCCGCGATCTGCGCGCCGCAGCCGGACCTGGGCCTGATCGTGGTGGACGAGGCGCACGAGTGGACCTACAAGCAGCACGACCCGCAGCCGCGGTACGACGCGCGGACGGTGGCGCGGGAGCTGGCGCGTCAGACCGGCGCGGCACTGGTGTACGGCACGGCGACGCCGGACGCGGAGCGCTGGTTCGCCGCGGCGCAGGGCGACCTGGAACGCGTCGATTTGCCTCGACGCATCCGGGCGGCGGTCCAGCCGGACGGATCGCTGGCGCAGTTCCCGTCGAACGAGATGCCGGAGGTGCAGATCGTCGACATGCGCGGCTCGCACGACCTCTTCTCCCCGCGACTGGTCGAGGCGCTGGGCGAGGCGCTGGACCGGGACGAGCAGGCGATCCTGTTCCTGAACCGCCGCGGTCTGGCGGGCTACCTCCTGTGCCCGCGCGGCCACTCCCCCTCGTGCTCCTCGTGCGATGTGTCGATGGCGCTGCACGACGCGACGGCGTCCGGCGGCGGGCGACTGGTCTGCCACCAGTGCGGCCGATCGCGGAAGGCGCCCGCGCGGTGCCTGGAGGCGGCGTGCGGGCAGCCGCTGCGCCCCGTGCGCGCGGGCACGCAGCGCGTGGAGAGCGAGGTGCGCCGGCACTACCCCACCGCGCGCGTGCTGCGGTGGGACCGCGACACCGCGCGGTCGGCGGGGCAGCACACGTCGATCCTCCAGCAGTTCCAGCGGCACGAGGCGGACGTGCTGGTGGGCACGCAGATGGTGGCGAAGGGGCTCGACCTGCCGCTGGTGACGGTGGTCGGCGTGGTGCTCGCTGACTACTCGCTGCATGACGCGGACTTCCGCGCGCCGGAGCGCACGTTCCAGTTGCTGGTGCAGGTGGCCGGGCGCGCCGGGCGCGCCGAGCGGCCGGGGCGCGTGGTGATCCAGACGCTCCGTCCGGAGGAGCCCGCGATCCTCGCCGCTGCCGCCGGCGACCTCGACCGGTTCTACGAGGACGAGCTGTCGAGGCGCGCGGCGCTGGGGTATCCGCCGTTTCGCCGCCTTGTGCGGCTGCTGTTCAGCCACGAGAGCCGCCAGTACGCGGGGGACGAGGCGCAGCGGCTCGCGACGGAACTGCGGACGCTCGCCACGGGCCGGCCGGGCATCGACGTCCTCGGCCCCACGCCGCCGCAGTTGGCGCGCATCCGCGGCCGGCACCGCTGGGCGATCATCGTGCGCGGCGAGGACCCCACGGCGCTGCTGCGGGAGGTGGACCTGCCGCTGGGGTGGGCGATCGACGTCGATCCGCTGGTGGTGAGCTGATCGCGCGCCCCCACGACGTAACGAGGCGCCGCTCCGGGACGTTGCGTAGGGTGGACGGTACAATCGGCCGACGCGATCAGGCGGCCGCGGTGCGACCGGCGGCCGACGCGATCAGGCGCACCGATCGAGCGGGAAGCAGGCTCATGACCGTCCGACCCATCCGGTACCTCGGCGACCCGGTGCTGCGTCGCCCGGCGAAGAAGGTGTCGCGCGTCGACGACTCGATCCGCCGCTTGATCGCGGACATGACGGAGTCGATGTACCAGGCGCAGGGCGTGGGGATCGCGGCGCCGCAGATCGGGGTCGGCCTGCGCGTGGTCGTCATCGGCATGCCGGACGAGGAGCCGTTCGCGCTGATCAACCCGGTGGTGGTCAAGCGCAGCGGCGAGCGCCGGCTGGACGAGGGCTGCCTGTCCGTCCCCGGGTACCGCGGATCGCTCACGCGGTCGGTATCCGTGACCGTGAAGGCGCTGAACGAAGAGGGCCGTGAGATCCGCGTGAAGTCAGAGGGCGACCTGCTGGCGCAGGCGCTGGAGCACGAGACCGACCACGTGAACGGCATCCTCTACGTGGACCGGCTGGACGCGAAGACGGACCTGGTGAAGCTCGAGCCCGCCGGCGCTCGGGGGCGGGACGAGGACGAGTAGTTGCTCGACATCGTCATCCTGGTCGCGGTGATGGCCGCGTTCTACTTCATCCTCCTGCGGCCGGTGATCAACCAGCAGAAGCAGCAGCGCCGGGACATCTCCAGCCTGCGCGTGGGAGACGAGGTGCTGACTGCGGGAGGGTTCTACGCCGTCGTAACCGAGATCAACACGTTCGAAGACCGGCCGATGGAGATCGTGTTCGAACTGGGCCCGGGGATCGTCGTCCGCGGGAACACGAACGCGATTGCCAGCATCGTCCATCGGTCGCACCCTGACGACACCGAGACGTTCCCGCGCTAGATTCGGAGACGATGTGCTCACGACATCCAGCCTTCAATCAGCAGACAGCCAGACCGACATCCTCGAGGACCGACTGATGGACATCCTGCTCGCCGAGATCAACGCCGAAGCCGAAGCCGCCCAGGCGGCGACCTCCTTCCCGTGGAGCACGGGCACTGTGCTCACGCCGTCCGCCCGTCACCGCCTGTCCGACGAGGAGCCGGACGCCGATGACGACGACGACGACGAAGACGATGACGACTGGGACGACGAGGACCTGGACGACGAGGACTGGGACGACGAGGACCTGGACGACGACGACTGGGACGACGACGACGACGATGACTGGGACGACGACGATGACGACGACGACGAGCCGGTGAACGTGGTCGCGTCCTTCCGCATGCCGATCGCGGCGCGCTCCTGATGAGCAAGCGCGCTCGACTGCTGCCGTTGCTCGGACTGCTGCTCCTCGCGGCGGCGGCCCTGTACGTGGTGTGGCCGTCACAGCCCGGCCGCGTGATCCCCGGCGGCTCCGTGCTGCCGGCGGGTCGCGGCGTCACCATCGGCAGCTTCGAGCGCCAGGAGATGCGGCTGGGCCTGGACCTGCAGGGCGGCACGCGCCTGCTGCTCCGCGCGGACGTCCCGCCGGACTTCGAGGGTGACGTGGCGGACGCGCTGGACGGCACCGTGCGCGTGCTGCGGCGGCGCGTGGACGCGACGGGCCTGGCGGAGGCCGAGATCACCAAGTCGGGCGAGAGCAACATCTCCGTCCAGCTCCCCGGCCTGACCCCGGAGCGTGCCCGCTCGCTCATCGGCCGGACGGCTCAGCTGCGCTTCTGCGAGCCGGTCACGAGCCAGGAGGAGGCGCAGGCGGTGGGCACCTGCGGTGCGCAGGGCCAGTGGATGCAGGCGACGGGGGACCTCCAGGGCAAGCGCACTCCGCTGACCGGTCGCTACCTCAAGCCGAACGCGTACGTGTCCTTCGACCAGGCCGGCCAGCCGCTGGTGGGCTTCGAATTCCAGGATGACGGCGGCGAACTGTTCCGCCAGATCACCACGCGACTGCTCGGCCAGCGCGTCGCGATCTTCCTGGACAACGAGGAGCTGTCCGCCCCCATCGTGCAGGGCGTGATCTCGACCGTCGGTCAGATCTCCGGGCTGCAGTCGCTGGAGCGCGCGCAGGAGCTGGTGATCCAGCTGAACGCGGGCGCGCTGCCGCTGGAACTGACCGTGCTGCAGGAGCAGAACGTCGCGCCGACGCTGGGCACGGACTCAGTGCAGCGCTCGATCCTGGCGGGCGAGATCGGCCTGCTGCTGGTCATGCTGTTCATGGTGCTCTATTACCGCTTCCTGGGGCTGCTGGCCTCCGTGGCGCTGGTGGTCTACACGATCCTGTCGCTCGCCGTGTTCAAGCTCGTGCCGGTCACGCTCACGCTCGCCGGCATCGGCGCGTTCGTGCTCTCGATCGGCATGGCGGTGGACGCGAACGTGCTGATCTTCGAGCGCATGAAGGAGGAGCTCCGCGCCGGACGCTCCTACATTGCCTCGATCGAGGCGGGGTTCGCGCGGGCGTGGCCCTCGATCCGTGACTCGAACGCCTCCACGCTGATCACCTGCGCGATCCTCTACATCCTGGGCGGCGGCGTGAACGTGCCGTTCCTCGGGACGTTCGATGCGCCCCTGGTGCAGGGCTTCGCGCTGACGCTGGCGGTGGGCGTGCTCGTCTCCATGTTCTCGGCGATCACCGTCACGCGCGCGCTGCTGCGGGCGTTCATCGGCACCGGCATCGCGCGGCGTCGCGACTGGTACGTCCCCGAGGATGAGATGACCGCCTCCGCCGAAGCGAAGGCTCAGGAGGGGGCGCAGGCGTGAAGTTCGACCTCGTCAGCAACCGCAAGGCGCTCTACCTGTTCAGCGGTGCGCTGTTCCTCGTCTCGATCATCCTGCTCGCGATCCCGCCGGCCCTCCGGCCGGGCATCGAGTTCACGGCGGGCACGACGACGCAGCTGCGCTTCCAGAAGCCGGTCACGGAGCAGGAGCTCCGGGACGCCTACGCCGCGCTCGACCACCCCGAGGCGCGCGTGCAGGCGATCTCGCGCACGGACTACCTGATCCGCACCAGCGAACTGCAGGTGCCTCCCGGCTCCTTCACGACCCCCGTGAGCAACGAGGACATCAAGCCCGTCGGCCCGGAGCCGGCCAACGTCACGCGCACCGCGACGCTGGGCGCGCAGGGCGCGACCGGCAAGATCGCGCTCCGCTCGATCGTCGACAACGACCCGTGCACCTTCGGCGCCGTGAACGCGGAACTGGACGCGGGCACGCGGCTGGACGTGTTCCAGGTGAACGTCTGCAGCAGCGACAACACCCGTACGTACCGCGTGGGCGCCGGCGCCGCCGCGGGCTGGGTGGCGGAGAAGGACATCTCCAACGTCGTCTCCACGACCTCCAGCGGCGAGGCGGACCAGGGCGAGCGCACGAAGATCGAGAACGCGCTGCGCGAGCGCTTCGGCGAGTTCGACGTCCTGGAGTTCGCGTCCGTGTCGCCCACGGTCTCGCGCGCGGCGGTGCGCAACGCGGCGATCGCGGTGGGCGTCGCCACGGTGTTCATCCTCGGCTACATCGCCTTTGCGTTCGCTTCCGTGCCGCGCCCGTGGCGCTACGGGGCGGCGGCGATCGTCGCGATGCTGCACGACGTGATCGTCACGCTGGGGTTCTTCTCGCTCTTCGGCAAGGTGTTCGGGACCGAGGTGAACCTGATGTTCGTGACGGGACTGCTCACCGTCATCGGCTTCTCGGTGCACGACACGATCGTCATCTTCGACCGCATCCGCGAGAACGTCCGGCAGGCGCCGCACGCCTCGCTCCAGG
>JBFWQJ010000102.1:0-10370 GCA_050249515.1 Dehalococcoidia bacterium
GGACCGGCGTAGGTCCACTGGCGGCGGCGGCGGGGCGCCGCGGGCGCGGACGCCGAGGTCGTGTCGGAGGCGTAGGACGGGGTCGTGTTCATGGGGCACGCTCCATGAGAATGAGAACAGGCGTTCTTCTCATCCGACGATACTGAGAACGCCTGTTCTAGTCAAGCCCGGCTAGCATACGAGCAGCCGAGGGCGCCGCGCCGGCCGGGGGGGACGTCATGCTCCGCATCCTGACCATCGTCACGCTGGTGATGATCGTCTACCTCGCCTTCGAGCAGTGGCGCGCGCCCAGCTCCTCCGTGGCGCGCGGGCGGCTGGCGCGCATCCGGTTCATCGCACGGCGGGCGCGGCTGGTGGCGCTCATCTATGTCTGCGTGATCGTGCTGAGCGGCATCGCGCGGATCGCGGGATGGATCGAGTGACGCGAGTCGCCCCGCCTCGCCGCGTCCTCGTCGCGCCGCAGGAGTTCAAGGGCACGCTGGGCCCGCTGGAGGCCGCCGCGGCGATCGCGGCCGGTGTGCGTGCCGCCCTCCCCGACGCCGAGGTCATCGAGCTGCCCATGGCGGACGGCGGGCCGGGCACCGTGGCGATCGTCGCAGCGGCGACCGGGGCCACGCTCGTGCGCCACACGGTCACGGGGCCGCAGGGCGACCCCGTGGAGGCGGCCTACGCGCTGATCGAGCGGCCCGACGCGCCGGCGCTCGCGGTGATCGAGGCGGCCGCGGCGGCGGGCCTCGTGCTCGTGCCGGCGGAGCGGCGCGACCCCGTCCGCGCGACGAGCTTCGGCACGGGCGAACAGATCCTCGACGCGATCGTCCGCGGCGCGCGCGAGGTGATCGTGGGTGTGGGCGGCACCGGGACGAACGACGGCGGCGCGGGGGCGGCGCAGGCGCTGGGCCTGCGGCTCCTCGACCCGGACGGCGCGCCGCTGCCGCGCGGCGGGATCGCGCTCGCACGCCTCGCGCGGGTCGAGCGCGGCACGGCGGAGGCGGTGCGAGAGCTGGACCTGCGGATCGCGGTGGACGTGCAGAACCCGCTGCTCGGCGCGCGCGGCGCGACGGCGGTGTACGGCGCGCAGAAGGGCGTGCGCGACTGGCAGGCCCCCGCCTTCAACGCCGCGCTGGCGAACTGGGCGACGCAGCTGCGCGAGGACCTGGGCCTCGACCTCGCGGAACGGCCGGGCGCGGGCGCCGGCGGCGGCTTCCCGATGGGACTGCTGGCGGCGTGTCCGCGCGGACGGATCGAGTCCGGCGCAGCGCTGGTCGCCGACGCGATCGGACTGCGCGCGGCGATCGAGGCAGCCGACCTGGTGATCACCGGCGAGGGCGCGATGGACGGGCAGACCGGCTACGGCAAGGCCGTCGCGCACGTCGCCGCGCTCGCGCGTGACGCCGGCGTCCGCTGCGTCGCCGTCGCCGGGATCGTCGAGGGCCTCCCCGGGGGCATCGACGACGCGGAGGCGCTGGCGCCGACGCCCGCGGACCGCACGGACGCGATCGCGCACCCGGCGGAGCACGCCGCGGCGGCCGCCGCGCGACTTATCCACAGACTGCTGTCCGACCGCTAGCGCGCGGGACTCCTCGACGGGCCGGAAGGCCAGTCAGGGCAGGGGTTCGCGCACCTTCTCGCCCCGAAGTCCAGCAAATCAAGGCGCTTGCGACACATTACGTCGCGGATCACCAGTAAATATCTGCCATTCTGGGCTTGAGGCGCTTGACACCAGCCTCGTGATGCCAAAGGATGATGCGCATAGGCGCTTCGATATATGGCGGGGACGCCCTCCCCAGGAGGTTTCAGATGACGAAGGCAGAACTGGTCGCCCTGGTCGCAACGCAGGCCGGCACGACGAACGCCGAGGCCGAGCGCGTGCTCGACGGCTTCCGCGACGTGATCCAGGCGAAGGTGAAGAACGGCGAGGACGTGGCGTACCCCGGCCTCGGCAAGTTCAGCCGCACCGCGCGCAAGGCCCGCATCGGCCGCAACCCGCAGACCGGCGCCGAGATCAAGGTGAAGGCCTCCAAGGCCCCCAAGTTCTCCGCGGCCGCCGGCCTGAAGGCCATCGTCAACGGCGAGGCCCCGGCCCCGAAGCTCGCGAAGGCGAAGTAGCGTCCCGACCCGCCGCCTCGGCGTTCCTCGGAGCGTCGAGTGTCGGGGTGCTATTCCTTGGAGCGCCGCCCGCCCGGGCGGCGCTCCTGTTTTGTCCGCGGGTCGAGCCGCGCCCGGTGTCATCGAGCCTGCGCGAGGCGGCCCATTCCCCCGCCCCCTTCCCCGCGCGGGATGGGGGATAGCAGGCAAGGGCTCTGCCCTGGCGCTCCCCCGGAACGCTCACGCTGCGCGGAGCGGGGGCACCCGAGCCTGCCGGCGCACAGCACATTCCCGCCCCGAGCCCACGCGGTGGGAGAGGGATGGGGTGAGGGCCTCCGACTCCCGGGTCAGTCCAGCCCGAGCGCCTCGAGGCGTTCGTCGTCGATGCCGAAGAAGTGGGCGATCTCGTGCGCCACGGTGCGCTGGATCTCGGCGGTCAGGCGGTGCGGCGGGAAGTGCCGCTCGTGCGGGCCCTGGAAGATGAGGATCCGGTCCGGCAGCACCATGTGGTAGTCGTGCCGCTCCGTGAGCGGCGTCCCCACGTAGAGCCCGAACAGGTCGTCGCCCGCCTCGATCCCCGCGTCCGCGCAGTCCTCCGGCGAGGGCTCGCGCTCCACCACGATCGCCACGTTCTCCAGGAACGGCCGGAACTCCGCCGGCAGGTCCTCCACCGCGCGGTAGACCAGACGCCGAAAGCGGTCGCGCTGCATCGAGGTGCGGGCCGCTACGCCTGTGCGCCGGGGTCGTTGGGGTCGCGCGGGCCGGGGGTGCCGGGCCACAGCGTGCGGTAGCCCTCGCCGGTGATCGCGCCGCGCAGCTCGGCCTCCTCCGCGCGCACCAGCTCGCGGAACGCGCGGTCCAGCTCGCGCACCTGCTCGAAGGCGTCCATCCCCGCGAGGCGCTGGCGGGCAGCCTCGATGAAGCCGAGGCGCTCCAGCCCCGCGACGCGGAGCGGCCACGCCATGACGTAGAGCTTCTCCGGGCGCGGGAAGTGCGGCCGCGCGGCGGCGATGCTGGCCATGCGTTCCTGGATCGTGTTCGCCAGCGGCAGCACGAAGACGCCGGGGCCCTCCTCGGCGCGGGTGCGGAAGTCCAGGAACAGGCGCTGGGGGAGCGTGGAGAAGCGGACGATCACGTGCTCCGACCGCTGGACGGTGCGGAGCAGGCCCTCCAGGTCGATGTCGTACGCGCTGTCCACGTGATCGAGTCTACACAGGCCGCCCCACGGCGCCGATGATCCCGATCACTCGTGCGATACGCGCGCCCCTGCTTCGGCGCCGCGGTCGCTACCGAAAAGTAACCCCCGCCCGCGCTGGTGAGTCTCCGAATGCCGCCGATGATTGCCGTAAGGGTTTCCCCGCGATGGGGACGCCGGCAGTCGGTCGCGCGGGAGCGCCGGAGGAGGGAGGGGCCATGTTGAGCGCACTGCTCCGCCGCTTCCGGCCCGATCCCCTGCGTGCGCGGGTGGAGGACTCCATCCGCCGCGGCACCGGCCTCTCCAAGCAGGAATGGCTGCTGGGCGACGAGCCGCTGGCCCCGGCCGACATCTCGCTCCTCGCGGACCAGATCATCGCGTGGTGCCGGGGGCGCATCGCCGCCACGCGGCGGCCGTACGGCATCGACCAGATGGCGCTCGCGATCGCGTGCGCGGAGCCCGGCGGCGTGCCGATCGCCTCGACGACGTTCGGCGTGTTCCGCCCCGTGGAGTTCTACGAGGAGAGCGGCGTCGAGGAGCGCGTGCGGACGTACCTGTCCGACCTGCCGCTGGACGCCCTGAACGACCGTACCGGGGGCATCCGCTTCGCCGCCGCGCTGTTCTCCTGGGGCGACGTCGCCCGCGACACGATCTTCGCTGACGATCCGCGCTGACGCGCGAGGCTTCGCCGACGAGCGTCAGGCCCTCCCCCTCGCGTTTCGGCCTACGGGACGAAGAACATCTCCGATCGGACACGGGGTTCGCTGATCGAGATCCGTGCTGCGACTAGGACGAGACAGTCACCGGTCGGCACAAACCCTTTCGGCACTGTGACCGTCGTGGCGAGCACGCGATCAGCACCGACCGTCACCGCGCCGATCCTTTCGTTGTGCTCGCCGTTCGAGCGAGGCGCACTCACGAATACCTCGTAGTCTCCGGGCTCGATGTTGCTGGCTCGCACTGCTGTGGGTGCGCCAGGCACGGGGACTCGCGGGATGAGGTCGAGGACAGCAGCCGGGTCATCGTATTGCTGGAGCTTCCTCTTGCAGGCTTCCTCGATGGTGGGTGTCGACGTCGCCGCGGGCGTCGCAGTGAGGACGAGAACGGGCGTTGGCGGCGGCGTGCTCGCGAACGGCGACGTCGCCGGCGCCGGCATGGTCGCCGCCGGGCTTGGCAGCGAGGCGCCTCCTGGCGATACGGGAGCACACCCGACCAGTAGGCAGGCAACCGCGATCCCCAGAAGCCTCATGCGGGCGACTGTACCCCCGAAAGCGGGCCTAGTCGCGCAGGGCGCGCGTGGCGACGGACTCCGCGAGCGTCTGGATCGCGCCGCCCTCGGCGGCGAGCGCCTCGCAGACCATCAGCAGCTCGCGCACCTCGAGGGGTCGGCCGGTGGCGACGCCGGCGACGCGCGCGGCGCGGCTGATCATCGCCCGCGCGTCCGAGCGCGAGGTCACGCCGTCCAGCTCGGCGAGCAGGTCATCGGTCGAGAAGAACGCCATTGAGGACTCCCTTCGCTGGTGGCTCCGGGATCCTCGGAACGGCGCGCGGAGCGGCTTACGGGGAGAAACCCTCGATTCGCGTCGACCGCGGGCGGGGCGGGCGGGCGGGCGGGCACGCCGGAACCGGGCGCGGCCGGTATGATCGGGAGCAATGCCCCCGCGATCCCGGTCCACCCTGCTCGTGCTGGCGCTCGCGCTCGTGGCGCTGCTGGCGGGTGCCTGCCGCACGGAGCAGACCGGCGGCTCCTCGTTCGTGAAGCGCACGAAGGTGGAGGCGGGCGAGCCGCGCGCCTTCCTGCTCGGCTTCTCGGACACGCCGTGGGCGCTCACGGACCTCGCCACGCGGCAGACATACGACCTGGCCGCGCACTACGGCGAGGTGATCCTGGTCCAGCGCTCGCCCAACTGGGCGGACTTCCTCCCCGGCGCGAGCCCGTCCGAGGCGACGCGGCACGAGCTGACGGCGGTCCGCGACGCCGCGCGCAGCCGCGACCTGCGCGTGGCGATCGTCCTCGACCCGTTCGACCCCACGGCGCGGGACCGGCTGCAGCGCCTGCCGGCGACGCACGCGGGGAAGGACCTGGCGAACCCTGAGCTGCGCGCCGCGCTGGTGCAGGAGTCCGTGTTCATCGCGAAGAACCTGCGCCCGGCGTACCTGGTGCTGGGGAACGAGGTGAACGCCACGTTCGAGCGGAACCCCGCGACCTACCTCGCGTTCCTCGCCGCCTACCGGGAGGCGTACGACGCCGTGAAGGCTGCCGCGCCGGAGACGCAGGTGCTGCCCTCGTTCCAGTACGAGGAACTGCTGGGCGTGATCCCGGACCTGCCGCCGCACCCGCCGCGCTGGCAGCTCCTCAAGGACTTCGAGGGGAAGATGGACCTCGCGGGGATCACCACGTATCCCTCGTTCGCCTTCAACGTGGCGCGGAAGGTGCCGCCCACGTACTACAGCGCGCTGCGGGAGCACACGGCGCTGCCGATCGCCTTCGTCTCCGTGGGCTTCGCCTCCGGGCCGGGACGGGACAACCTGAACTCCTCCACCCCCGCGGAGCAGCGCCGTTTCCTGCAGCGGCTGTTCGAAGACGCCGACCTGCTGGGGTCGCCGCTGGTGGTGTGGTTCGCGGAGCGCGACCTGTCGTTCGCCACCGCGCCGCCGTACGACCTGCTGGCGAGCCTGGGCCTGCGCGACATCGGCGACCGGCCGAAGGAGGCGTGGCCGGTCTGGGAGGCCGCCACCAACCGGCCGTACGACCCGGCCGCGGCGGAGGAGCTGCGCGCGAAGCGGGCGGCCGAGGCGGCCGCGCAGCCGACGGCGACCGCCGGGACGGGCGGGAACGGCGCGACGGGTGCCTCGGGGCCCTCGGGCGCGACCGGAGCGGGTACCCCCGCCCGGTAGGCACCCGATTGCGGGCGGCCGGCAGGTTGACCAAGCTTCCGGCACCGCGTACGGTTGAGATTCTGCTCGGGCGCACGTACACTTGGTGACGCGTGGGGCGCAATCGAAATCACGGTTAACTTCTGAAATGAACCCCGGCGGCCGGGTGGCCGTGCGGGGTGTTCCCATGTCCCGGAGATGTGTCCTGGGGAGTTGTGCTCAGTAGATCGCGGGCCTGCCGCCGCGGATCGTGGAGACACTCTCAGACAGTCCCCAAATCCAACCGAGATGCGCACCCGCCTCCGGGCCGGCCTTGTGCTGTGCCCGGAAGCCGTTTGAGCAGCGAGCCCGCCGGCGCGGGAAAGCCTGCGACCGGGACCGATGAGGGGAGCGTCTGTGACCACTGATCGCCGCATTGTGATCTCCAACCGGCGAGTACCGAACATGAAAAAGGGTTTCGGTACCAACCGGCACGTGATGGAGATGCCGAACCTCATCGACATGCCTCGACGGTCGTACGACCGCTTCCTGCGCGAGGGCCTGCGCGAGCTGCTGGACGAGGTGTCGCCGATCCAGGACTTCACCGGCGGCCGCATGGAGCTCCGCTTCGGCGACTACCACTTCGAGGAGCCCAAGTACACGGAGGCGGAGTGCCGCGACCGCGAGCGCACGTACGCCGCGCCGCTGCGCGTCTCCGTGGAGCTGCTGGTGAAGGAGACCGGCGAGGTCAAGGAGCAGACGCTCTTCATGGGCGACGTGCCCATGATGACCAAGCACGGCACCTTCCTGATCAACGGCGCCGAGCGCGTGGTGGTCTCCCAGCTCGTCCGCTCCCCGGGCGCCTACTTCACCGCTGAGAGCGACCCGGCCACCGGCCGCCGCCTGACCGCCGCCAAGTTGATCCCGAACCGCGGCGCCTGGCTGGAGTTCGAGACGAACGCCAAGGACGTGCTCTCGGTCAAGGTGGACCGCAAGCGCCGCATCCCGGTGTCCGTCCTCCTCCGCGCCATCGACATCGACGACAACCTCGACGAGTCGGAGATCGGCACGGACGACCGCGTGCGCGCGATGCTGGCGGACGTGGACACGGACGAGGACCACAACTACGTCGAGTCCACGCTGGCGAAGGACCCGACGAAGAACCGCTCCGAGGCGCTGGAGGAGTTCTACCGCCGCCTGCGCCCCGGCGACCCGCCCACGGCGGACAACGCGCGGGAGCTGCTGGAGACGCTGTTCTTCACGGACCGCCGCTACGACCTGGGCCGCGTGGGCCGCTACAAGCTGAACAAGCGCCTGGGCATGGTGGACGCGCCGGAGATCCGCACCCTGCGCCGCGAGGACCTCGTGGCGATCGTGAAGCGGATCATCATGATCAACAACGGTCGCGGCACGCCGGACGACATTGACCACCTGGGCAACCGCCGCGTGCGCTCCGTGGGCGAGCTGATGCAGAACCAGTTCCGCATCGGCCTGCTGCGCATGGAGCGCGTGGTGCGCGAGCGCATGACGATCACCGACCCGGAGGAGGCCACGCCGTCCGCGCTGGTCAACATCCGTCCGGTGGTCGCGGCCATGAAGGAGTTCTTCGGCGGCAGCCAGCTCTCCCAGTTCATGGACCAGATCAACCCGCTGGCGGAGATCGCGCACAAGCGCAAGCTGTCCGCGCTGGGCCCCGGCGGCCTCTCGCGTGACCGCGCGGGCTTCGACGTGCGCGACGTGCACCACAGCCACTACGGCCGCATCTGCCCGATCGAGACGCCTGAGGGTCCGAACATCGGCCTGATCGGCAGCCTCGCGACGTACGGCGTGGTGAACGACTTCGGCTTCATCGAGACGCCGTACCGCAAGATCGTGCACGAGCTGCCGAAGAACAACGCGGCGGCGCTGGTGAACCGCATCGTCTCGCAGGACGTCCTCGACGCGAACGGCAAGGTCATCCTGGCCGAGCGGACGATGATCGACGAGGCCAGTGCGCGCGCGCTGGCCGGCGCCGCGGAGGACATGATCCCGCTGGTGCCCTTCCCCTCTCCCGAGGTCCAGTACCTGGACGCGCACGAGGAGGAGAACTGGCGCATCGCGCAGGCGAGCACGCAGACGGACGACTTCGGCAACCTGACCTCCCCGCGCATCGAGGTGCGCTGGGGCGACAAGCTGCTGCTGTCGAACCCGGTCGACATCGACTACATCGACGTGTCGCCGCGACAGATCGTGTCGGTGGCGGCGGCGATGATCCCGTTCCTGGAGCACGACGACGCGAACCGCGCGCTGATGGGCGCGAACATGCAGCGGCAGGCCGTGCCGCTGATCCGCCCGGAGGCGCCGCTGGTCGGCACCGGCATTGAGGCGGCGGCCGCGGCGGACTCCGGCCAGGTGATCAACGCCGAGGAAGACGGCGAGGTGATCTCCGCGACCGCGGACTTCATCGTCGTGCGGTACGCCTCGGGCCGCGAGGAGCGGCACCCGCTGCTGAAGTTCGTGCGCTCCAACCAGGGCACGTGCATCAACCAGCGCCCGATCGTGGCGAGCGGCGACCGGTTCAAGAAAGGCCAGCCGCTGGTCGACTCCTCCTGCACGCAGGACGGGGAACTGGCGCTGGGCCAGTCCGTCCTGGTGGGGTTCATGTCCTGGGAGGGCCTGAACTTCGAGGACGCGATCATCCTGTCCGAGTCGGTGGCGAAGGACGACAAGTTCACCTCCATCCACATCGAGAAGTACGAGGTGGAGGCCCGCGACACGAAGCTGGGCCCGGAGGAGATCACGCGCGACATCCCGAACGTGGGTGACGAGGCGCTCCGCGACCTGGACGAGGAAGGCATCATCCGCATCGGCGCGGAGGTGCGCGAGGGCGACATCCTGGTCGGCAAGATCACGCCGAAGGGCGAGACGGAGTTGACGCCGGAGGAGAAGCTGCTGCGCGCGATCTTCGGCGAGAAGGCGCGCGAGGTGAAGGACACCTCGCTCCGCGTCCCGCACGGCGAGCGCGGCAAGGTGATCGACGTGAAGGTGTTCCGTCGTGAGAACGACGACGAGCTCCCCGCGGACGTGAACATGATGGTCCGCGTGTCGATCGCGCAGAAGCGCAAGATCACCGAGGGCGACAAGATGGCCGGCCGCCACGGCAACAAGGGCGTGGTGTCCCGGATCATGCCGATCGAGGACATGCCGTACCTGGCGGACGGCCGCCCGATGGAGGTGGTCCTCAACCCGATCGGCGTGCCGTCCCGCATGAACGTCGGCCAGGTGCTGGAGGTCCACCTCGGGTGGGCGGCCTCCACGCTGGGCTGGCGCGCGGTGACGCCGGTGTTCGACGGCGCGAGCGACTTCGACATCGAGGACGCGCTGGGCCGGGCGTGGATCGCGATCCAGGCGAACGCGGTGGAGACGCAGCGGGCGCTGGACGCGCGCGACCAGGAGATCGGTCAGCGCGTGGACGTGGGCGCCATGGAGCGCTACCTGACGGAGGGCGGCTTCGACGCGCAGGAAGTCCTGCGCACCGGCGTCCCGGGCACCGCGCGCCGCGCGGCGCTGGCCCTCTGGATGGAGGGCCTGGGCGAGACGAACGCGCGCAACCTGCCGGACGAGACGTTCGAGGAGCGCATCCAGGAGATTGCGGACCGCACCAACGTGGCGCCGCCGATCTGGGGCAAGCAGACGCTGTACGACGGCCGCACAGGCGAGCCCTTCGACCAGCCGGTGACGGTTGGCTACATGTACATGCTGAAGCTGATCCACCTGGTGGACGACAAGATCCACGCGCGCTCCACGGGCCCGTACTCGCTGATCACGCAGCAGCCGCTGGGTGGTAAGGCGCAGTTCGGCGGTCAGCGCTTCGGTGAGATGGAGGTGTGGGCACTGGAGGCGTACGGCGCCGCCCACATCCTGCAGGAGATGCTCACCGTGAAGTCCGACGACGTGGTCGGCCGCGTGAAGACCTACGAGGCGATCGTCAAGGGCGAGAACACCATGGAGCCGGGCGTGCCCGAGTCCTTCAAGGTGCTCGTGAAGGAGCTCCAGTCGCTCGGCCTGAGCGTGGAGATCCTGAACGACGACGACCAGGACGTGGGCTTCGGCGACGACTACAACGACAACGTGCCGCGCCTTGGGATCAACCTCTCCGGACGTGAGATGGGAGATGACGACTAATGCTCGAGGTCAACGACTTCAACGCCATTCGTCTGTCGCTCGCTTCGGCGGCGCAGATCCGATCGTGGTC
>JBFWQJ010000103.1:0-10290 GCA_050249515.1 Dehalococcoidia bacterium
GCCTCGAAGCCGGCGATCGCGGAGCGGCCCGCGGCGATCTCGAGGGCGCCGACGGGCCACGGCGGCTGCTGCGCCCGCACGGCGGCGGCAAGCGCAGGCGGCGCGACGAGGTAGCCGAGCCGCACCCCGGGCATGGCGAAGAGCTTGGTGAGGGAGTGCACCACGACCACGGGCGCCCCGGCGCGGACGAGCGCGGTCGCGTCCCACGCGCCCGCCCCGAGCGCCTCGTACGCGGCGTCGATGACGAGCGCGCGGACGCGGCGAAGGAGCGTCTCCACGGTCCGCCGCGGCACGACGCGGCCGGTGGGGTTGTTCGGGTTGCAGAGCACCGCGAAGTCGGCGGGGGGCGGCTCCGCGAGGTCGAAGCGCGGCTCGCCCGCAGTCGCGGACACGACCGTCGCCCCGGCAGCCTCGGCGGCCCGTGCGTACTCCCCGAAGGTCGGCTCGAAGACGGCGCAGCGGTCGCCGGGGGCGAGCAGGGCGCCGAGCGCGAGGGCGATCGCCGCGGACGCGCCCGGCGTGACGACCACCGACTCCGGCGCGACCCCGTGGTGCGCCGCGATCGCCTCGCGCAGCGGTGCCGCATCCACCGAGGGGTAGCGGCCGAGCGCGGCGGGCGCGGCCGCCTCGCGGATCGCGGCGATCACGGCCGGCGGCGGCCCGTCGGGGTGGAGGTTCGCCGACAGGTCGACGATCGCCGCGCCGCCGGGAAGCGAGGCGCGCTCGTGGTCACCCAGTCCCCCATGCACCACGCTCACCGCGCCACCTCCTCCGCCACCAGCACGAGGACGAGCGCCGCGGCCGCCCCGAGCGCCGCGCCGCGAGCGAGCCGCACGGCGCGACCGATGTCCTCGGCGCGCGGCTCACGGCCGCTGCCGAGCGCGTAGGCGCCGCGCTTCGTGAGGCGCACGCCGAGCGCCCCGGCCATCGCCGCCATCGGGTGCCCGGCGTTCGGGCTGTCCGTCTCACCGGCGTCGCGCCGCCACGTCTCCAGCGCGCCGTGGGCATCCTCGTCCAGCGCGCACGCCGCCCCCGCGATCGCGAGCGCGGCCAGCCGCGCTGGCGCGAGGTTCACGAGGTCGTCGATGCGCGCTCCCGCCCAGCCGAGGTCGCCGTACGGTTCGGCGCGGTAGCCCCACATCGAGTCGAGCGTGTTCACCGCGCGGTACGCCGCGGCGCCCGGCAGGCCGAGCACGGCGTACGCGAACCACGGGCCGAGGACGCCGTCGCCCAGGTTCTCCGCGACCGACTCCACCGCCGCTCCCGCGACCTCGGACGCCGCGAGGTCGCCCGTGTCACGGCTGACGAGGTGCCGCGCGAGCAGCGCCCGCGCCGTCTCCAGGTCGCCGCGCTCGAGCGCGCAACGCACCTCATCCGCCCGGGCGAGCAGCGTCCGCAGCGCGAACACGCTGTCGAGCAGCACCGCCTCCGCGGCCAGCGCCCCCACCCCGCCGCGCCGGGTAGCGAGGTGCGCGAGCCCCGCCGTGAGCAGCGGGAAAGCGGTGGCACAGGCCACGCCGTACGCGCGCCGCGCTCCCGGTGCCCTCGGCGCGGCGCGCTCGGCGAGCCGCACGGCCCGGCCGAGCCACCCGACGGGGTGCAGCGCCGTGGGCGGGTCGCCCAGGAGCGCGTCGAGGGCCAGCGCGCCGGCGAAGGCGGCGGCGCGACGGGGCAGCGGGAACGTCACGGGCAATCCGGTCCTCGCGGGGCATCCTCGGCGGTCGGGCCAGTCTACCGCGAGCGCGCCCGGCGGCCGCGCCGCCACCGGTGGAGTTGACGGGCCGGCCTCGCGGGGCGTACAGGCGGTAGCGATACGGGCCGCCGGCCCGACCGAGGAGGCCCCGATGACCATCTCCGAGACGATCGCCGACTTCGTGACGAGCACGCGGTACGAGGACCTGCCACCGCTCGCGGTGAAGCACGCGAAGGTGATCATCGCCAGCACGATCGCCAGCGCGGCGATGGGCCGGGACATCGGCTCCACTGACATCTTCCGCTCGCTCGCGAAGGAGCGAGGCGGGACGCCCGAGTCCGGCATCTGGTTCGACAGCGCGCGCGTGCCCGTGATGGACGCGGCGCGCACCAACGCGATCATGAGCGACGCCGCCGCCTCGGACGACACCGACCTGTCCGGCGCCGGCCACCTGGGCACGGTCGCCTCCACGGCGGCGGTCGCAATGGGCGAGCGATGCGGCGCGAGCCCGCGCGAGGTGCTCGCCGGCATCGTGCTCGGCTACGACATCGCGAACCGGATCGGCAGCCGCACCGGCTCCGGGCAGCTGGGCTTCCACGCCGGCGTGAACACGATCTTCGGCGCGACAGTCGCTGCGGGGCGGGTCATGGGCCTGGACGCGAAGCAGATGGCGCACGCGATCTCGCTCGCGGCCACCTCGATCGGCGGGAACGGCGTCGCCGCGAACACGAGCTGGGTGCGCGAGTACGACGCGTGCCTCTCGGGCGAGCTGGCGATCACGGCCGTGCAGGCCGCGGCGAAGGGCTTCTTCGCCGAGGTGAAGGTGCTGGAGATGCCGCGCGGCTACCTGGAGGTGTTCCAGGCGCAGGACATCGAGGGCATCACGAAAGACCTCGGCAAGACGTGGGGGATCGTCAACGACCTCGCGATCAAGCTGATGCCCGGGACGTGGGCCTACCAGGCGCTCGCCGAGGCGGCGTGGACGGCGACGAAGGAGGGCGACCTCCAGCCCGACCAGGTCGACAAGATCACGGTCTCCGGCCGCCGCTTCGGCGGGCACATGGTCTACCACCCCACCGACCTCATCGGCGTCGCGCACAGCCTGCCGTACATGCTCGCGGCGTCCGTGGTGGACCGGACGTACTCGTGGCAGCACGCCGCGCCCGAGAAGTACCTGGACCCCGTCATCAACGCGATGCAGGACCGCGTGGTCGAGGGCGACCCGTCGCCGTTCGCCGCGCGCGGCGGCGGCAGCGTGACGATCACGACGACGGACGGACGCACGTACACCAGTACCATGGAGGCGCCCGGCGGCTCCGGCCCGCGCGGCATCGAGTGGTCGGACATCGACTACAAGTTCCGCACGCTCGCGCCCCTCGGCGGGATGTCCGAGGCGCGCATCGACCAGGCGCTGGACGTGGTCCACGAGTTCCAGGACGCGCCGTCCGTGACGGCGCTCACCGACCTGCTGCGCCCGTAGCGCCCGCACCACACGAGGAGCACCGCATGACGACCCAGCTGCGCACGACCGACCTGATCGAGGCGGCACCCGAGGACGTGGGGATGTCCACCGAACGGCTGCGCCGCGTCAGCGCGCTCGCCCAGCGGTACGTGGACAGCGGGCGCTGGGCCGGCGCGATCAGCATGATCGCGCGCGGCGGGAGCGTGGTGCACTTCGAGACCTTCGGCCAGCGCGATGCCGAGGCGGGCCTGGCGATGGAGCCGGACACGATCTTCCGCATGGCGTCCATGACGAAGCCGATCGCCAGCCTCGCGCTGATGCAGCTGTACGAGGAGGCCGAGTTCCTCCTCGACGCGCCGGTCTCCGACTTCATCCCGGCGTTCAAGGGGCTGCCGGTGTTCGCCGGGAGCAACGGCGACTCGTACTTCACGCGTGCCGCGAAGCGCGAGATGACGATCCGCGACCTGCTCATGCACACCTCCGGCCTCACCGGGCCGGGTGAACCGACGCCCGTGGGGCGGCTGTATGCCGCGACCGGGCGCCTGGGCGCGAACGTGGATCCGAAGAGCACGATGGCGGACACCGTCGCGACCCTCGCCACGCTGCCGCTGGCCTGCGACCCGGGCGCGCAGTTCAACTACGGCGTCTCCACGGACGTGGTCGGGCACCTCGTCGAGCTGATCTCGGGGCAGACGCTGGCCGCGTACCTGCAGGAGCGCGTCTTCGACCCGCTGGGCATGGTGGACACTGCGTTCCAGGTGCCCGCCTCGAAGCGGTCGCGGTTCGCGGCGCTCTACCGCCAGGGAGGCGAGAACGGCGCGCTGCGCACGCGCGACGACGGCAGCGCCGATGCGCGCTATGCGGAGGGCGGCAACTACTTCTCCGGCGCCGGCGGGCTCACCTCGACGGCCGCGGACTACATGCGCTTCGCCAAGGCGCTCTGCAACGGCGGCGAGCTGGACGGTGAGCGCATCATCGGCGCGCGGACGCTGGAGTTCATGACGGCGAACCATCTCCCCGGGGGCGTGGAGTTCGCGGACATCGTGAACAACCCGCTCTCGACGTGGATCACGAAGGGCACCGGCTTCGGCCTCGGCTTCGCGGTGCTGATGGACCCGGTCGCGGCCGGCGTCCTGGGCACGGAGGGCGAGTACTACTGGAACGGCGCGTTCTCGACGTCGTTCTTCGTGTCACCGAACGAGGACCTGGTGGCGATGCTGTTCACCCAGCTCGGCGGGGCGACGTACGAGATCCGCCGGGAGTGGCGCGGTACCGTGTACCAGGCGATCACCGAGTAGGTCGCCGGCAGCGGGCCCGCAGGCGGCCCTGGAACGGCTCGCCCATGTCCCCCTCGACTCCTCGAGGCGTCCTCGCGTTCGACGTGAACGAGACGCTGCTCGACCTGAAGGCGCTGGACCCGCTGTTCGAGCGCGTGTTCGGGGACGCCTCGCTGCGCGGGGGCTGGTTCCAGGCGATGCTCCAGCTCTCGTTCGTCGGCGGGCTCACGGGCCAGTACGTCGACTTCACCACCGCGCAGCACGCCGCGATCCGGATGGTCGCCCAGCGAGTCGGCCATCCGCTCTCGGACGCGGACGCCGAGGCGATCGTCGGGGGTATGCGCACGCTACCGGCGCACCCGGACGTGCCGGGCGCCCTCGACCGGCTCGCCGAGGCCGGCTGGCGGATGGTCAGCCTCACCAACTCGCCGCTGGACGTCGCGCGCGACCAGCTCACGAACGCGGGGATCATCGACCGCTTCGAGCACGTGCTCTCCGCCGACGAGGTGCGCCAGTTGAAGCCCGGTCCGAAGCCGTACCACCTGGTCGCGGAGCGGTGCGGCGTCCCGATCGAGGACGTCCGCCTGGTCGCCGCGCACGCCTGGGACGTCACCGGGGCGATGGCCGCGGGCGCCCGGGCCGCCTTCGTGGCGCGTCCCGGCATGGTCCCGAGCCCCCTCGGCGCGCAGTGCGACATCGTGGGCCGCGACATCGCGGAGGTCGCCGCCGCCCTGCTCGCGTAGCGCCCTTGCGTTCGCGCCCCGCGCACCGCATCGTCGCGGGAGCGCCTCGACCGGGCGCGCGCAGCGGAGGAGCGGGGACGAGATGGCCAAGCGCATCGCGGTAATCGCCGGGGACGGCATCGGCAAGGAAGTCGTGCCCGAGGGCCTGCGCGTCCTCGAGGCGGTCGCGAGCCGCTTCGAGATCGACCTCCAGTTCGACACCTTCGACTTCGCCTCGTGGGACTACTACGAGAAGCACGGGAAGATGCTGCCGGACGACTGGAAGGAGCAGATCGGCGGACACGACGCGATCTACTTCGGCGCCGTCGGCTGGCCGGAGAAGATCCCGGACCACGTCTCCCTCTGGGGCTCGCTCCTGCGCTTCCGCCGCGAGTTCGACCAGTACGTGAACCTGCGCCCCGCCCGGCTGATGCCTGGCATCGTCGCCCCGGTCGTGCGCCGCGACGGGTCGCCCCGCCAGCCCGGCGAGATCGACATGTACATCGTCCGCGAGAACACCGAGGGCGAGTACTCCAGCATCGGCGGCCGCATGTTCGAGGGCACCGACCGCGAGGTCGTGATGCAGGAGACGGTGATGTCGCGCGTGGGCGTGGACCGCGTGCTGAAGTACGCGTTCGACCTCGCGCACTCGCGTCCGAAGAAGCACCTCACGAGCGCCACCAAGTCGAACGGCATCTCGATCACCATGCCGTACTGGGACGAGCGCGTGGCCGCGATGCAGCAGGGCTACCCGGACCTCACCGTGGACAAGTTCCACATCGACATCCTGACCGCGCACTTCGTGCAGCGGCCGGACTTCTTCGACGTGGTGGTCGCGAGCAACCTGTTCGGCGACATCCTGAGCGACCTGGGCCCGGCGTGCACCGGCACGATTGGCATCGCGCCCAGCGCGAACCTCAACCCGGACGGGACGTTCCCGTCGTTGTTCGAGCCGGTGCACGGCTCCGCGCCGGACATCGCCGGGAGGAACATCGCGAACCCGATCGGCCAGATCTGGTGCGGCGCGATGATGCTGGAGTTCCTGGGCCACCGCGCGGCGCACGACGCCGTGGTGCAGGCGATCGAGACGGTGCTCGACCCGAAGAGCGGCGCGCCCCGCACCCCGGACATCGGCGGCACGGCGACGACGAGCGACCTCGGTAAGGCGATCGCGGAGGCGCTCTAGGCCGCGCCCGCTGCGGCCTCGCTCAGCCACGCATCGACCTCGACGTCCAGTTGCGCGGCGTCGGTCAGCTCCAGGTGGTGCATCCAGCGCGCGGGCGCAGGTTGCACCACCTCCTTCCAGCGCGCCGAGCCGTCGCGGCGTCCGAGGGCGATCGAGAGCACCAGCGGCGCCGTGCGGCCGCGGAGGTAGCGGTCGGGCGTCCACGCCCACGCGAATCCTCGACGGCGTGAGAACGCCACCTGGCTCTTCGTCACGCGCAGCCGGACGCCGTCCACGCCGAGCGCGGCGATGCGCGCCTGCACCGCGTCGAACAACGCCCGTGCCTCAGGTCGCCCGTCGAAGAACCGGTCGAGGTCCTCGGAACGCGTCACGCCTGCATCCGTCCTAGCGCCGCAGTTCCTGCGTGAGCACCCCGAGGGCGTGACCGAAGCCTTCCTCCATCGAAGGCAGCAGGGACTCGAACGCCGTCTGCTCCGCAGGCGAGGCGGAGAGCGGCGCGACGTCGAGGGTCACGGTGGTGCGGCCCGCCGCCTCGACGAAGGTGGCCGTCACCAGCAGTTCGAGCGGAAAGTCCGCCATGAACGGCACCGGCACCACGTCCCCTCGCGCGTCTGCGAACGAACTCACGAGGGCGATGCGCTCCGGGGTGACCTCGCGGTAGGCGAGGCGGCCCCATGTCGTCTCCTGCCCCTCCGCGACCATCGCGAAATGGAACACGCCGCCCGGACGGATGTCGGCCGTCACCACCTCAAGCGTCGCGCCCCGGGGGCCCCACCAGCGGGCCAGCGCCGCCCCGTCCGTCCACGCGCGGTGGACGAGGTCGCGCGGCGCCTCGTAGGTGCGGGTGATCGTGAGGCGCCGGGCGTCTGCGGTCTCGTTACTGGTCATGCTTGGCCTCCTCTGTCGTCTGGCCGGTGATGTGCAGGTCGTCGAGGTACTCGCCGAGGCGGTCGAGGCGCTCCTCCCACAGGGCGCGATAGCGCTCCACCCAGTCGTCGACCTCCTTCAGCGCGACGGGCTCCAGCCGGCAGGGCCGCCACTGCGCCTCGCGCGTCCGGCTGATGAGCCCGGCGCGCTCCAGCACCTTGAGGTGCTTCGAGATCGCGGGCAGGCTGATCGCGAACGGCGCGGCGATCTCCGTCACCGACGCCTCCCCGGCCGCGAGCCGGCCGAGGATCGCGCGCCGCGTCGGATCCGCGAGCGCCGCGAACGTCACACTCAGGTGATCGGGGGGCTCGTGCGTGGCGAGTGTCATAGTTCACCATTCGGTTAATTAGCCGATTGGTGAACTATCGCGTCTCCGCAGCGAGGCGTCAACCCCCACGCCCCTATACTCTCCGCGCCCTGACGAAGACGAGGAGCAACACATGGCATCGAAGATCCGCATCGGCATCGTGGGCGCGACCGTGACGCCCGGCGGCAGCGGCTGGGGCGCGAACGCGCACATCCCCGGGCTCCGCAGCCTGCCCGACTACGAGGTGGTGGCCGTCTGCACGGCGCACGAGGACACCGCGAAGGCTTCCGCCGCCCAGTTCGGCGTGTCGAAGGCGTACCACGACATCGACGCGATGGCGGCCGACCCGGAGGTCGACCTGGTCGTCGTCTCCGTGCGCGTGCCGCTGCACCGCGACCTGGTGATGGCGGGCCTGCGCGCGAAGAAGCCCGTGTTCTGCGAGTGGCCGCTGGGCGCGAACCTCGCGGAGGCGCAGGAGATGGCCGACTTCGCGCGCGCGCAGGGCGTGCGCGGCATCGTGGGCCTGCAGGGCCGCAGCGACCCGCACGTCCGCTACGCCCGCGACCTGGTGGCGCGCGGCGAGATCGGCGAGGTGCTCACGGCCAACCTGAGCGTGATGAGCGCGGCCGCCCTGGAGCGCGGCGCCGGGCGCATCTGGCAGAACGACAAGCGCAACGGCGCGAACACGCTGACGATCGCGGGCGGCCACGGCATCGACGCGATGTGCACGGTGCTCGGCGAGTTCGCCGAGCTCTCCGCGCGCCTCGCCACCCGCATCACGGAGTGGAAGGACACCGACCGGAACGTGATGGTGCCCGTGGACTCCCCGGACAGCATCGCAATCGCGGGCCGGCTGGAGAGCGGCGCGGAGGTCGCCGTCCAGGTGGCGGCCGTGCCGTCCGGCGCCAGCGGGAGCCGCCTGGAGGTCTACGGCCGCGAGGGTGTGCTCGTCCTGCAGAGCGCCGGCGCCCTCTCCACCGGGCCGAACCGCCTGTACGTCGGCAAGGGCAAGGAGCCGCTGGCCGAGGTGCAGGCGCCGGTCGAGTACGTCCCGACGCCGGAGGGCACGCCGGCCGGGCCGCCTCGCAACGTGGCGGGCGGCTACGCGCGGCTGGCGGACGTCTTCTCGTCCGGCGAGCGCTTCGAGCCGGACTTCGACCTGGCCGTGACGCGTCACCGGATGATCGACGCGATCGAGCGCTCCGCCGCGACGGGCGCCTCCGTGAAGCTCTAGCGCGGCCTCAGCGGCGCGGGCGCCACTCCGGTGCGCTCGCGCCGCCGGGCTCCGGCCCGCGCTGCCACGCCAACTCCGCGCCGTCGAGGCTGATCGCGGGGCGCACGTAGGTCAGCGTCCCCCACGCGGACGGCAGTTCCGCCAGCAGGTCGGCGACGTCCTCGGACGACGGGTCGCCGCCGGTCGACTCGTCGCCCGGCCCGAGGCCCGTGAACCACGCGCCGGTCTGCGCCAGCGAAACGCGCAGGTGGCGGCTGCCGCCCTCTCGCGCCTGATCCGCGAGCGCGCGCATCACCGAGGCCGCGGCGATGTACCCCGTGCCGTGGTCCAGCGCCTGCGCCGGCAGCGGCGAGGGCGTCCCGGCCGCGTCGCCCTCCACCGGAGCGAACGCGATGCCGGAGGCGGTCTGCACCAGGCTGTCGAAGCCCCGCTGCATCGCCCACGGGCCCTCGGACGACCACGCGTTGAGCGACAGGTAGACGATCCCCGGCCGCACCTTCGCCACGTCCGCGAAGCCGAGGCCGATCGCGTCCAGGGCGCCCGGACGGAACGCCTGCACCATCACATCCGCCTCGGCCGCGAGATCCAGCAGGCGGGCGCGCCCCGCGGGTGAGCGCAGGTCGAGGTGGGTGGACCGCTTGCCGAAGCCGGTGTCGATCTGGAACGTCTCCAACTGCGGCAGGTCGTCGTTGCCGACCAGCAGCACGTCGGCGCCGCACGCCGCCAGCGTGCGCCCGCATACCGGCCCCGCGATGACACGCGTGAGGTCCAGCACGCGCACGCCCTCCAGCGGCAGCGCGCCGGGGCCGTCGAAGGCGCGCGGGGCGGCGTCCTGGAGGCGCTCCGTGAGCAGCGGCGGCAGCGCGCCGACCGCCTGTCCCTGCGGGTGCGCCGCCCATTCGGCCGGGCTGCGCAGCACGCGCGCGACGCCGCCACCCGCCTGGATCGCCGCCTCCAGCGCCTCGGCCTCCCACGTCGCGACCGCCGCGGCGACCGCCTCCTTCGTGGCGGCGCAGCCGAGGACCTCCAACTCGCGCTCCTGGTGGTGGAGGAACGAGGTGTGGACGTGGACGACGCGACCGTCCTTCGACCGGTAGAAGCCGCCGATCCAGCCGCCACCCTCCGGGGGCGGCCCGCCGTCGACGCGCAGGTAGCGCTCGCTGCGGAACGCGATCGCCGCGTGGCGCGCGTCGACGTTCGCGCGGTGCGATGCGCCGGAGCGCGCCCGCCAGACCTCGGCTGCCGCGCTCGCGGTCACGCCGATGGTGGCCGTGGCAGCGTCGTCCACGCGGTAGCGGCTGCGGTAGACGGGCGCCTCGCCGGTGACGGCGAGGTGGTCGAGCGCCTCGGGCGCGCCGCCGAGGTCGGCCCACAGGCGCGCAGTGATCTCGGATGCGGACATGGGGGACTCCTGCCTCGAAGTGGCTCTGGGTTGCAGATTGCGCCCCTGCCCGGCGCTTGCCAACCGATGCGTTACCGTAC